>CATAPZ010000144.1:0-4134 GCA_949486955.1 Cryomorphaceae bacterium
GACCAGCGCGGTACATTGCCACAACTTCAAAGCCCTTTTCTTGAGGGGTACGATAGACTTCATATTGGTGTCTACTCAAATACTTCGCTACGTTTCTTGCATTTGGATAACGACGAGCGAGTGAATTGGTCCGCAAGTCTACACGTAAATTTGGGCATCAGTCAAAATATTCGCGGCTATAACGTGGATCTTGCCGCGAGCGATACCAAGATGAAGTTTGATGCGTTTATTGGAGGCTCGATCACTTGGTTTATACCCGTATACGCGAAGCAGGAGAGTTTCTATCTTGTGGATTAATGATTGTCTATCCAATTCTTTCAAACATCGTCTTCGGACTTTGGCGCAACGTTGCCAAAGCAGGCAGCTGGATGGCTAAAGTCCAAAGTGACGATGGTTGGAAACAGCACACGCCACTTTCTGGTAAGGTGGTTTGGATGCATTGTGCATCGCTGGGTGAATTTGAAATGGGCCGTCCAGTTTTAGAGCTATTCCTTCAAAAACATACCGATTGGCAAGCAGTGGTGACCTTTTTCAGCCCTTCAGGCTATGAGTCACGAAAAAGTTACTCGAAGGCCAAAGTGCATTATCTACCCATAGATACTCCTTCAGAGGTGAATAAGTGGTTGGATTATGCAAATCCATCACTGGCCGTTTTTGTACGATATGATATTTGGCCAAACCATTTAAATGCCTTGCGTAAAAGAGGCATACCTGGTGTAGTGATGGCTATGAGTGCGACTAAAACACCTTGGTATCTACGCAGACCTTTGCCCTTGATTCGAAAAGTGTACAGAGAAGGCATCTATACTTGGGGTGTGGTCTCAGAGCAGGATGCGGCCAACATGAGTTTAGCGGGCATACATTCCGAAGTTCTAGGCAATCCAAAGTATGATTACGCGGCCACATTGGCGGGAAAGAGTTCTACCGAGAAGTTTGTAGCATGGAAGAAAGCGCAGCACAAACCCATTTTGCTTATTGGCAGCGCCCATCTTGAAGATTGCAAGGCGTTGAGTGGCATGGATTTAAGCGGTTTCTCCACATGGGTTGTACCCCACGAAATAGATGAAGGTGAGGCGATGAAAAACGCTCTGTCTCAGTTTAAAAAAGATGATGCCGCGAATTCCATCACCGACAATCCCGAAGCGACCTCACTACTAATGATCCCTGAATTTGGTGTCCTTTCTGGTCTTTACTCTTTGGCCGATGGAGTCATCATAGGTGGAGGGTATGGGAAGGCAACTCATAATGTTCTTGAGGCTACTGTTCAAGGGAAAATTGCTGCCAGTGGGCCGAATTGGCAAAAGATTGCCGAGAATCACGAACTCGTTGAACTGGGCTATCTCATTCCGGCGCAAAATGAATCATCCTACCGTCAATACCTTGAGCGCATCGGAACTAATGAGTTTATTGCAAAAGGCAATGAGGCTCAGCAATGGGTGCTGAGTCAAAAGGGGGCTTCTGAAAATATTTTGAAAGTCTTAGAACAGGCCGTTCATCTCTGAGTCAATCTGCTGGATGATTTCTCCTAGATCTTCAGGGTTTTCTGGGAAATTGTTCTTGTCTACATTAATGATCAACACCTTGCCTTTGTCGTAGGTATTGATCCAAGCTTCATAGCGCTCATTTAATCTTCTCAGGTAATCAATGCGAATACTGTTTTCGTAATCGCGACCGCGCTTTTGAATATGGTCAACCAAGGTAGGAACAGACGCACGCAGGTAAATAAGCAAATCCGGCGCTTGCAGGTTTTTCTCCATGATGTCAAACAACCCTTTGTAGCTGTTGAAATCGCGCGCTGTCATTAATCCCATAGCATGCAAGTTTGGCGCGAAAATGTGGGCATCTTCATAAATGGTTCTGTCTTGAATGACATCCAAACCGTCTTCGCGAACCTTCATTACCTGCTCAAAACGCGAGCGAAGGAAATAGATCTGAAGATTAAAGCTCCAACGCTGCATTTCTTCGTAGAAATCGTCCAAATAAGGATTGTCGTCTACATCCTCGTACTGTGCTTCGTATTTGTAATGCTTGGCTAACAAACCTGTTAGCGTTGTTTTTCCAGAACCAATATTTCCTGCGATTGCTAAGTGCATGGGTTGTATTTTTGTATCCGCAAAGTAATAAAACTGAAGCAAGGAACGATGAAAATTGACTACGTAAAATCGCACATCGAAACCGTCCGCCAAGAACTTATTGATCACGAAGCATTTTCATGGGTGAGTAACCTAGAAAAGGCACGGGTTTTCATGGAAAGCCATGTTTGGGCAGTTTGGGATTTTATGGTCCTATTAAAAGGCCTTCAACGTCAGTTGACCTGTGTGGATACCTATTGGGTACCTACTGGAAATCCGGAAGTACGTCGATTGATCAATGAAATTGTATTTGGCGAGGAGAGTGATATTGACCAAAACGGTACTGCCGTAAGTCATTTCGAACTATATGTTCAGGCAATGGCAGAAGCCGGAGCCAACACGACGCCTATTTTGACATTCATTGAAGATCTTAAAAAAGGCATCGATCCAAAATTGGCGCTACGTCAAAGCGATGCTCCCGAAGGCGCTAAAAAGTTTGTGCTTTCCACTTTGGAAGTCGTTGAACGAGGCTCCGCTTCAGAGATGGCTGCAGTGTTCACTTTCGGTCGCGAGGATTTGATACCGGATATGTTTATTGAAATCGTTCGCAACCTCAAGGAGAAATTTCCAACGGAATTAGGGTTGTTCACCTATTACCTCGAACGTCACATTGAAGTAGACGGCGATGTACACGGTGCGCTAGCAGAACGAATGGTCACCGAACTTTGTGCAAAAGACGAATCGGCATGGAGCCAGGCTACTGTGAGTTCTGAGAAGGCGTTGCGCCACAGAATTGAACTCTGGACTTCAGTGATTAATCGTTACGAAGCGCTTCATTCAGCTCAAGAAATTCTTTAATCAGCTTTCTTTCATTGCTTAGGCGGGGAATTTTGTTCTGACCGCCGAGCTTGTTCTTGTTTTTTAGCCACTGGTGGAAAAGGCCATCGGTTGCCTCTATAAGTTGCAGCGGTTGAAGGAGCATGTTGCCTCGGCGTTTTGCAGCATAATCTGAATTTAGCGCTTGTAATTCTTGGTCCAATTTTGCTGTAAAAGCAGTCAAGTCTTGCGGTCTTGTTTCAAATTCTACAACCCATTGGTGGGCCCCACCTTCTTTTCCTTCCATAAAGACAGGCGCAGCATGAAAATCACGCACTGAACATTGGTGGGTACTACATGCTTTGGCCAGCGCCTCTTCCGCGTTGGTCACAATGACCTCTTCGCCAAAGGCGTTGATGAAGTGGGCCGTTCTTCCGCTCACCTTAATGCGGTAGGGTTTTAATGAAACAAAGCGAACGGTATCTCCTAAAATGTAGCGCCACAAACCGCCGTTGGTGGTAATGACAACGGCATATTCTGTATTCAACGCTACCTCACCAAGGGTAATGGTAGTACTGCTTTTGCCGTTGAATTCAGACATGGGAATGAACTCATAGAAAGTACCGCAGCAGGTCAGCAATAATAAACCGTCAAAATTCGGATCGTCTTGTACGGCAAAAAATCCTTCAGAGGCATTATAGTTCTCCATGAAGGTGACCTGATTCCCGGGCATCAATGCTCGGAATTGATCCTCGTAAGGGGCGAAATTCACACCGCCGTGGGCGAATAATTCAAGATTGGGCCAGACTTCGAGCAGATTTTTTGCTCCAGTGCGTTCGATGACTTTGTTGAAGAGCACCAAAAACCAACTGCTCACCCCCCAAAAAGAGGTGATGTTTTGACTGATGACTTCATCCAAGATGGCGTCTATTTTCTCTTCCCAATTGCTCATGAGTGCCGTCTCGTTGCTTGGGGCACTTCTGAATTCTGCCCACATGGGCATATTTTGAATGAGTATGGCACTCAAATCGCCTGAGTTGCTTTTTCCGTGAGAGGCAAGCTCTGTAGAACCGCCCAAACGAAGGCCTAAGCCCTCAAACAGTTTAGAGGATGGGTTGTGGTTGAAATACAAGGCAAGCTCGATCCTTCCGCCGTTCATATGTGTGGCTTCAAGGCTTTCTTTAGGAACGGGAATATACTTAGATACACCGCTTGAGGTCCCGCTGCTTTTAGCGTACCATTCCAC
>CATAPZ010000145.1:0-6192 GCA_949486955.1 Cryomorphaceae bacterium
GAAGCGCTGATATTGCGTTTTCCCGCAGAAATCTCCTTCGGCTCGGTCAAATATTTCTTGGTCAGATGCTTCATTCCCTCTGGCATAGTGGCAGAGAAACAAAGCGTCTGCTTGTGTTCCGGTGTATTGGCAAGAATGGCGTCCAATTCATCTTGGAAGCCCATGCTAAGCATTTCGTCGGCTTCATCAAGCACAAGGAACTGCACATCTTCAATACGAAGCTTACGACGATTTATAAGATCCAAAGTTCTGCCTGGAGTACCCACAACAATTTGCGGTCTACCTTGCAACTCTTTAATCTGCTTAGATATAGGTGAACCGCCATATACTGCTGTCACTTTTACATCCATAAACTTAGCGTAAGATTCGATGTCTTTGGCGATTTGTAAACAAAGCTCGCGCGTTGGTGCGAGAACAATCGCCTGAACGTGCTGAACATCTTCTTCAAGTTGATGGAGGATAGGCAGAGAGAACGCTGCCGTTTTACCTGTACCTGTTTGTGCGAATGCAATAAGGTCTGTTTGTTCTTCGAGCAAATGTTCGATGCTCATTTTCTGAATAGGAGTCGGTTCTACGAATCCTAAAGCTTCTACACCGCGAATAATATCGGGATGCAGACCGCTGTCCTTGTACGTTTCCATAAAGTTGGCCTCAGTGGCCTTTAAAAATTGCCCAGTTCCGCTGGGTGCGCCTACTTGAGTGTCAGCGCTTCCTTTCAATTTTTAGCCTACATGGAAGATGGACACCCGTGATAATCAGGCGCAAAAGTACGCATAATTAAATTGGCATGTATTATTTAACACCTTGGGCCCGGATGACCCATGCCTCACCTTGGTGGTATTTGCCTTCGTTGAGTACCACTTTTTCCTCCCAGACTTCAACAGATTGTAAGTCCTTTAATAGGTCAGAAACGCCTTCGACAGTAAAGCACATGTTCGCCTTTTGAGGACCACCGCTACCCATGCCAATATTCTTCACTGAAAACCCTTCAAAAATCACAACTCCATTTGGATGGAGTAAGCTAATAAGGTGACCGTAGCAGTCTTCCACCTTTACAGGAGTGTGGAAATAGCAAAAGGCTGCCGCATCGTAGGGGCCGCCTTGGTAACTGAGGGCGTCACTCACGGTGTATGTGATTTCGCATTTGTTTTGCTTGGCAAGGACAAGGGCTTTATCTCTTCCAGCAGCGCTGAGATCGAAAGCTTCTACTTCCCAGCCTTGTTGAGCAGCGTACACGGCATTTCTTCCTTCACCCTCAGCTGCAAACAAGATTTTACCGGGCTTTTGAGTCTGTAAGCAAGCTTTAATAAAGGCATTGGGGGCAGTACCATACGCATAGGGTTGCTCGGAATACCGTTGATTCCACATTTGGATAAAAGCATTTTTATTCATGGCAACGAGGTAAATTTGACATTAGGCTGTTTCTTTGCCCAAAGATAGTCCACTAATGCCCGTTGTTGCGGTATGCCAAGACCAAATGGAAACCTTTAAGGAGTCAATTAAATTTATTTGAGTTTGGGTTGTGGAATAAATAGAAGGGCTTATATTTGCACCCCCGAAGAATAACGGGTTAATAGAAGTAGTTATGAAGCGTACATTTCAACCTAGCAATAGAAAACGTAGAAATAAGCACGGATTCCGTTCAAGAATGGAAAGCACTGATGGCCGTAAAGTATTGGCGTCTCGTCGCTCTAAAGGTCGTAATCGTTTGACTGTTAGTGATAAAGGAAACTATAAAGGTTAAGATGTTCAAAACCTTTTGATAATATTTAGGTGTTGCCATTCGCAACACCTTTTTTTTGGCCTCACGGCGCCTAAATTTGCACAAATCTTAAGTTCATGCCGAAAGATACTTCCATCAAGCACGTCTTAATAATCGGATCTGGTCCTATTGTCATTGGCCAAGCATGTGAGTTCGATTATTCTGGATCACAAGCCTCACGCTCCCTTCGAGAAGAAGGCATCATTGTCACCCTTATTAATTCCAACCCAGCAACCATCATGACGGATGAGGTTGTTGCCGATAACATTTACCTCAAACCACTTACTGTGGAGAGCATTGAGGATATTTTGAAGACGCATCCCGATATCGATGTAGTTCTTCCTACAATGGGTGGTCAAACTGCGTTGAACCTGTGTATCGAAGCCGATAAGCAGGGTATTTGGGAGGATAATGGTGTTAAGATTATTGGTGTCGATATTGATGCTATCAACATTACCGAGGATAGAGACGAGTTCCGCAAATTGATGGAAGAAATCGACGTGCCTATGGCTCCGTCTCGTATTGCGAAGAGCTTCTTACGCGGAAAGGAAACTGCCCAGGAATTTGGCTTTCCACTTTGTGTGCGTGCCTCATTTACCCTTGGTGGTGCGGGTGCCACTTTTGTGCACACCGAAGATGAATTTGATACGGCCCTCAGCCGTGGACTAGAGATTAGTCCAATCCACGAAGTAATGATTGATAAGGCCCTACTCGGATGGAAGGAGTACGAGCTGGAGTTGCTTCGTGATAAAAACGACAACATCATCATCATCTGTTCTATTGAGAACATGGATCCAATGGGTATCCACACAGGTGACTCAATTACCGTAGCTCCTGCAATGACATTGAGCGATACCACGTACCAAAAGATGCGTGATATGGCCATTAAAATGATGCGCAGCATTGGAACATTCGCAGGTGGATGTAATGTGCAGTTCGCGGTGAGTCCTGATGAAAACGAAGATATCGTTGCTATTGAGATCAACCCTCGTGTGAGCCGTTCTTCAGCATTGGCATCGAAAGCGACGGGTTACCCTATCGCAAAGATTGCAGCCAAGATGGCTATCGGTTACACATTGGACGAGCTGATGAACCAGATCACAAAAACAACGACGGCATACTTTGAGCCAACCTTAGATTATGTGATCGTAAAGATCCCTCGTTGGAACTTCGAGAAATTCGAAGGCGCCGATACGCGACTAGGCATTCAGATGAAAGCCGTAGGGGAGGTTATGGGAATTGGCCGCAGCTTCCAAGAAGCCTTACATAAAGCGGCGCAATCACTTGAAATCAAGCGAAACGGCTTAGGTGCTGACGGAAAAGGATTGACCGATCAGGACACCATCTTGCACAAACTAGAACATGCTTCGTCTGACCGTTTGTTCGTTCTCTATGATGCCATCCAAATGGGCATTCCACTGCGTACCATCTTCGACATCACGAAGATTGATATGTGGTTCTTGAAGGAGATTGAGGATCTAGCGAAAGTACAAGCCCGTATCGAAAAGCACAGCCTTGAGAGCCTACCGAAGGATTTGATCCAAGAGGCGAAGATGAAGGGTTTTGCAGATCGCCAAATTGCACACATGGTTCGTGCCTTGGAAAGTGAGGTACACCAAAAGAGAACAGATCTCGGCATTAAGCGTGTGTGGAAGCTTGTAGATACTTGTGCTGCAGAGTTCCCGGCGCAGACGCCTTATTATTATTCAACTTTCGAAATGCCTTACGTGACTGCGGATGGTGTTGAAATCATTGAAAATGAAAGTGAGGTAACTGAGCGTGATAAAATCATCGTTTTGGGTTCCGGTCCTAACCGTATTGGTCAGGGTATTGAATTTGATTACAGCTGTGTACACGGTGTTTTGAGTGCTCGCGAAGAAGGCTACGAAACTATCATGATCAACTGTAACCCGGAGACGGTAAGTACAGACTTTGACACTGCAGATAAGCTGTATTTCGAGCCGGTATTCTGGGAGCATATTTATGATATTATTCTTCACGAGAAGCCTCGTGGTGTGATCGTTCAGTTGGGCGGTCAGACGGCATTGAAACTATCCGAGAAGATGAGCCGTTACGGTATTGAAATTATCGGTACTTCTTACGAGGCCTTGGATTTGGCAGAAGATAGGGGCCGATTCTCAACGCTGCTCAAGGAAATCAACATTCCGTATCCGAAATTTGATGTAGCTACGAACGCTGATGAGGCTTTAGATATTTCTGATGAACTAGGCTTCCCAATCCTGGTGCGTCCATCGTATGTACTGGGTGGTCAAGGGATGAAGATTGTCATCAATAAGGAAGAACTACAGCGCCACGTGATCAATCTCTTCAAGGAGTTTGAAGGCAACCGCGTACTTCTTGACCATTACTTAGATGGGGCAATCGAAGCAGAGGCAGATGCTATCTGTGACGGTGAGGATGCCTACATCATTGGAATTATGGAGCACATCGAGCCGTGTGGTATTCACTCGGGCGATAGCTCGGCAGTATTGCCGCCGTTTAACCTTGGGCCGCTCGTTATGGACCAAATCAAAGAGCATACGGTCAATATTGCAAAGGCGTTAGATACCAAGGGGCTGATCAACATTCAGTTCGCCATTAAAGACGACGTTGTCTATATCATTGAGGCCAACCCTCGTGCATCGCGCACTGTGCCATTCATCTGTAAAGCATATGGTGAGCCGTATGTGAATTACGCCACGAAAGTGATGTTAGGCACAAAGAAGGTGAAAGACTTTGATTTCAATCCACAGATGGAAGGATTCGCTATCAAGATTCCTGTATTCTCGTTCAGTAAATTCCCGAACGTCAACAAGAAGCTTGGACCAGAGATGAAGTCTACAGGTGAGGAAATCCGATTCATCAAGGATTTAAAAGATCCAGTATTTAAGAAATTACATAGTGAGCGAAGCTTGTATTTGAGCCGCTAACGTTAACAGAAGTTTTGAAATCCCGGCGCCATCGGCGCCGGGATTCTTTTTTATCTTGGAAAAAATTTCGCCGCGTGTTTAGATTCATAGCACTAACTATCCTTGCTTATTTCATCTTCCGATGGCTCGACAGATTCTTTGGTGGTGCCCCTGCACCTCGCAAAAGAGGCAGTCGCCCTTCCAGCGGTACTCGCGAGAAGCGCAGTAGTGTAAAAAAAGATGTGGGTGAATACATCGACTATGAGGAGGTGAAAGAAGATAAGTAGCCTTGAAACTTGGAATCATTACATATTATTGGCCTCCTGCAGGCGGACCTGGCGTTCAGCGTTGGTTGAAGCTTAGCAAATACCTCGCGCGCGAGGGCGTCGAGCTGTTTGTGGTTACTGTGGATGCCGATAAGGCTACCTATCCACTGCGCGATGAAGGCTTACAATCAGATGTAGCCGATGGTATTACAGTCATTCGCACCGGTACCAATGAAAAGTTCGGCGCGTACAAGAAGGTGACAGGTAAGAAACAAGTGCCTTTTAGTGGATTCAGTGGTGAAGATGCCAAGGTGAGTATGTTGCAGAAGATTGCTCGATTTGTTCGTGGAAATTTCTTTGTTCCTGACGCTCGAAAAGGTTGGAACAAACATGCCTACAGAGCCGCTGAGAAGATCATATTGCAACACGATGTGCAGCATTGGATTACGACTTCTCCACCGCACAGTACCCAGCTGGTTGGATTAAAATTGAAGCGCAATTATGGCATTCATTGGACCGCCGATTTCCGAGACCCTTGGACAGATATTTATTACTACCGTAAGTTTTATCCTACAGCCCTTACTAGAGCCTACGAGCAAGGCTTAGAACGAAAAGTGTTCTCTTCTTGCGATTCTTTGTTGAGTGTGAGTCCGGCATGGAGCAAACTCTACCAAAGTAAAGGCGCAGAGCCGAGGTACAAGGTGCACACGGTGACCAATGGTTTTGATGCTGAAGATTTCGCAGGCCAACAAGCCAATCGTCCAGAGGATTTCACCATCACCTATGCTGGTACATTGGCCGCACAGTACCCTGTGGCCGATTTTATAACTGCCCTCAATCAACTTGATTTTCCGGTAATTCTCAAAGTAATTGGTTCTTGGGACGGATTGAGTAAGGAGCGATTAGAGAAAGCCGCTGATCATGTTCAGTTGAAGTTTGTAGAATATGTACCTAAAAAGGACCTGAATGCCATGATGATGGCCAGTCACTTGTCATTGTTCTTGCTCCCAGAGGTCGAGAGTGCAAAAGGACACATCCCTGGGAAGCTCTTTGACTATCTAGGTGCCGGTAATCCTATTTTGGGATTGGGTCCCATAGATGGAGACGCTGCCGGGATTATTCGCGATGCCAAGGCAGGGGAGGTCTTCAGTTATGGAAACACAGCAGGGATCGTTGACTTCTTAATAGCGCACAAGCAGCAATGTCCAACATTGGATGCAGCGCGAACTGCAACCTATGAGAGAAGCGTTCAAGC
>CATAPZ010000146.1:0-4239 GCA_949486955.1 Cryomorphaceae bacterium
GGATATGTACTCAAGATTGACAAAACCGCCTCTTATGCGCCGTCAGGACGAGAATTGAGCTATTACGACAATAATTGGGGGGATGATGCGAATTACACCGGGTACATGAGCTTTAGAAGCGAATACGACATCGAAGGAGCGCTGATGGATGTCGAACCCTTCCGTCCGCCGTACCACGATCAACAATACAGAGAAACCTATTTCTTATTTGAGCACCCCAAGCCTAACGGCCTGAACGGTGAAATGCGGAATTACATTGAAGAATATGTGTTCGATTTTGAAACCGCCCTACTCAATGACGACCTAACCTCAGCAACACGCACCTATACCGACTACATCGACCTGGCCTCGTTCGCCGATGGATTCATTATGAATGAACTCGCAGGCAACATTGATGCCTACCGCATCAGTACTTTTTTGCATAAACCCCGAGGCGAAAAGCTGCGCTTTGGGCCCATATGGGACCTCAACATAGGCTACGGGCGTCAAGGTCGCGTGCCTTGGGAGGATTGGATAGCAAACTACAACGACTACGTCGAAGAAGATGCTTGGATGGTGCCGTTTTGGTGGGACCGCTTGTTGGATGACCCGCAATTCCGAACCCTAGTAAAGAACCGGTGGTCAACCTATCGAAGTGGTCCTCTTTCTGATGCGACCATTTTTGGGCTCGTCAATGACACTGAAGACAGACTTTTAAGCACTGGGGCGGCTGAGCGCAACTATGACCTCTGGCGGGCTGAAAATCGCACCATAGACTTCGAAGGAGAGGTAGATTTCTTGCGCTATTACCTCGAGCAACGCCTTGCTTGGATGGACGGAGAGATTTCAAGCTGGTAAAGCAAGAGGTATTCGAAAGAAGTCCACTATTTTGCAGGCTCAAATTAGTGGGCGTTGTACAACACATTTTTATATATCGGACCGGGGCTTGGCGTAGGCGCAGCAGTGTTGATTGTGCTCATACTTCTACTCATTGTGTTTTCCTTTGGCTACCGCCTCTGGTACAGCCTAGTGAAGGCACCGAAACTTATTGCGAAACCTTCGGAATCGTCCAATTCTAAGAGCTCTTTTTCGTGGGAGTTTTATGCCACAGTTTTTGCGGCCCTGTTAATCATTACCACGTTCAACCCTTCGTGGTTGGGAGCGGAAAGCAGTGGTAAATACAATACTGCGCTTCAAGGCATGCCTTTGTGGGTGAGTATAGTACTCGGAGTTCTAGTCCTAGGTTCGCTTGCACTCATTGTTCGAAACAAACGCAACCCAAAAGTTGCAGAGGCGAACGAAACAAGGGTTGCTAGCTTCTCTTTTACGCCATTGAATGTCTTTTTAATCTGTGCGTTGGTTGCCCGAGCCGCCGTGATCGCGTTAAATGAACCATTGAGCGATTCCATGTTGGTTTTACAAGGAAACAGCGTTGCTGCTTTCTGCTTCGTCGCTTTGGCTGGCCTTCTATTGGGTCAAGCCGTGTTGTGGATGAAGGATCTGTTCTTCGAAACAGCGACTTCGAGCGTTCGTCTTTTGAACGTTCTCTTTGCCCCAAGCGAGGACCCAGAAAAAATTAGCGCCATGAATGCCGCTTCAAGCAAAACCACCGGAGTTCTAGCTCGATTGGTGGCAAGTCTTGTTGTCGTCGTAATTACGGTCTTTGGTTTGGGCTGGGAACTGCCAAATTGGTTGCTCGGTAACGAGTTTTCTACGAATTGGACCCTTATACTTCTTAGTGTAGGGTCGATCGTACCCTTCTTCTTTACCAAGGATAACGGCAGCGCCTATTCCGATCTCTCACAGCTATTTCATCGCTTGGTCTTGGACAATTACTTCTTGGGTAAAAAGCTTTTAGGGTTACAGATTAAAGGCGTTGACGCGCAATTAGGAGGTGAAGGCAAATACACCAGAGTGCTCGTTACAGGGCTTGCTCGAGCAGGGACCACTGCATTGACAAAATCTCTTGCCGAGCGCGGCTCGTTCGCCTCGTTAGACTATAGCAATATGCCGGTGCTGCTTGCACCTCGACTGTGGAGCAAAATATACAAGCCGAAAGCTACAGAGGATAGAGAACGCGCCCATGGCGATGGCATCAAGGTTGGTCTAGCAAGTGTTGAAGCATTGGAAGAATACTTTTTCAAGGTCTTAAAGAACGATGCTTATATCAAAGAAGATGGGCTCTATGAACACGCGCTTTCTTCTGAAGAAAATGCATTGTACCGCAGGTACCAAAACAGTATTGCCGGCACTGGTATTTATTTGGCCAAGAACAACAACGCTATACTGCGATTGCCTTCGTTGGTTGAGCACAACTCCGATTTAGCCGTTTTTCTTTTGGTAAGAAGTCCGCTCCAACATGCCTACAGTCTGATGAAGCAACACGAACAGTTCTCCACCCAACAGGAAGGGGATCCATTCATCAAGGAGTATATGGACTGGCTGGGCCACCACGAATTTGGTATCGGGCAAAGACCTTTTATACTCGATGGAAAGGGCCATCATGAGGGGAATACTAGCGACATCAATTATTGGCTTGAACGTTGGGTCAATTACTACGAAAACGTACCTCAATCTGATCAAATCATGGTCTTGAGCTACGAAGGCTTTCTGGCGGATCCGGAAGGAATGCTTGCGCGTATTGAAGGAGTACTTGGCCGCTCTATAGACACCTCCTCATTGTCTAAATTCGAGAAAAAGCCCCAGGTAGTCGAGGGTGCCAACCCAGAATTATTAGGACGCGCAGAGGCGCTTTATACAAGGCTCATCGGCTAACACTGCTTTTTTTGTTGGGGTAATTAGGACATGAAGAATTGTTCTTATTTTGATGGTCCAATTACACACTGAAGACATGGCATTATCTTATTTCGATCACGAGGGGTTTAATATCCTATCACCAGCGCTCAAAGAGCACCTCACAAATCTTGGGAAAGTAGTGGAGTATGACAAGGGCGATCTTGTCCTTGATTACGGTCTCCATGCGGACTTTATGCCCATTATACTTGAGGGTAGTGCTCGCGTGATGCGAATTGCTGACGACGATCCAAGTAAAGAGTTGCTGTTGTACTTTTTGACCCCGGGAGAAATCTGCCCGTGTGCCGCCTTTTCCCAATTGCCCAACGGCAATATGCCCATCACTGTAGAAGCCGAATCACCGGCGAAGATCTTGCATATTCCCCTGGTTGAATTGACCCCCATTACGGAAGCTTTCAGCGAATGGCGCATCTATGAATTAGGGAATTTCCGCCGCAGGTTTGAAGAGCTGCTGAGCTTGGTCGATAATGCGATTTTCAATCAACTCGAAGCACGTTTGCTGGCGTACATCGAAAAACGCTGTCTGCTCAATAACCGCAGAGGAGTATCGCTTTCAAAAGTAAAAATGGCCTCAGAGCTGGGCACCTCAAGAGAGGTTGTCAGCCGATTGCTCAAGAACCTTGAACATAAGGGCGTGCTCACCCAAGACAAAGAGGGTGTTCACCTTCTTGGCTAATCCGCCTTATTCAATCAACAGACGTTCGTTGTAAACGTTAGAGCCCACCTGAATTTTCAGCACGTATGCGCCGGACGGCAAGTGATGAAGGTCAAGTTCTTCAATGCCGTACAACGCCGCGCTAAATGCGCCACGGTATACTGATCTGCCCGTGATATCGTAAAGTTCATAGTGTACTTCTGTGCCTTCTGCAACATCCACGAGAAGCTCCACGCGTCCACTTGTTGGGTTTGGATATACTGCCACATTACTTGGTGCCAATTCAAGTTCCTCATCACCAATAAAGGCCGCTTTGTTAAGCTTGACATCCGTATACACGTGCCACTCACCCGGTTGGTAGGTTAATGGTGCCGTTGCGTTGGTCACCACGATACTGTCGCCAGTGAAGTAGTCGTACCACGTACCTGTGTGCTGGAAGTTAGGATACACATCGCCCGAGTTTACTCGGAAATTCCCCACTACAGTTGCATTGGTGTCGGTAACTGAAAGGTTGATGCGCTTCGCACCGCCGTTGAGTGCATAGGTGAAGTTGTTCGTGTTAAAGACGCCATACTTTCTGCGCATATCTATAAGCGCCGCTGTGTAGAAATAGACTTTCTGGCGGTGCTGATTTTCGTAGTAGCTCCATAAAATTGGCTTTTCACAAATACGACAAGGGTTGTTGATAGAGATGTCATAAGCCAATTCTTCAAACATGTACATCATCTTCGGACCCGGAATGGTGTACAAGAACGCATGGGTCAAAATCTTGCGATCTGCCAGGGTGGCCA
>CATAPZ010000147.1:0-7175 GCA_949486955.1 Cryomorphaceae bacterium
AAGGTGCTTTTCAAAGCAGACGGTATGCCAACCTACCATTTGGCCAATATCGTTGACGACCATTTGATGGGCATCACACACGTAATTCGAGGTGAAGAGTGGTTGCCTTCTGCACCGCTTCATGTCATGCTTTATGAAGCATTCGGTTGGGAGCGCCCAGCATTCGCGCACCTTCCGCTATTGTTGAAACCAGACGGTCCAGGAAAACTGAGTAAACGCGACGGCGATCGCCTTGGTTTCCCTGTATTCCCTATTGATTGGAACAATCCTGATACGGGGGAGACAGCTAGCGGTTACCGCGAATTTGGCTTCTTCCCAGGCTCATTTATCAACATGCTTGCGCTGCTTGGTTGGAACCCGGGAACTGAGCAAGAAGTCTTCGACCTTCAAGGTTTGATCGACGCGTTTGACCTGAGCAAGGTTTCTAAATCAGGTGCGAAATTCGACTTCGAAAAGGGCAAGTGGTTTAACCAATTGTACCTACGTGCGTTGAGCGAAGATGAATTGGCATCTGAACTTAAAAATGAGCTTGATAAGGAAGGTCTTTCGTACAACGAAGCGCATCTTGGCAAGATTGCAACGATGATGAGTGAGCGCGCAACCTTCCCGCAAGATTTGCTTACCGAGGGACGATTCTTATTCGAAGCGCCGAGTGAGTACGACGAGAAAACTCGCAATAAAAAGTGGAAAGACGATAGTGCTGGTATGATGCAGGATCTTGCTGCACGTTTTGACGCACTTGCCGATTTCACTGAAGGCAACATTGAAGGTGCTTTCAAAGGTTATTTGGCAGAGAAAGAATTGGGCTTTGGAAAAGTCGGTCCGTCTTTCCGTCTTGCTGTTACTGGAAAAGGTATGGGGCCTTCAATGTTTACAATTTCTGAGGTTCTCGGTAAACAAGAAGTGCTTTCTCGCATTACTAAGGCAGTAGAAGTTTTAGGATAATGTCACCATTGCACCAAATTGATGTTCACGGAATCCGCATTTACACCAACCATGGTTGTATGCAAGAGGAAGCTGTTATAGGCTCGCACTACGAAGTAAACATCAGCGTATGGGCTGACCTCAGCGCCTCAGTAGCTTCTGACGACCTCGTTGATACCGTCGATTACGTTTCGCTCAATGCTATCGCTAAGGAAGAAATGGCTGTTCGCGCCAAGCTTCTTGAGGTGGTGTGTCAACGAATGATTGATCGCATCATGAACGAACACCCTATGGTGCAAAAAGCATGCGTCAATGTCGCTAAGCTCAACCCGCCCATCAACGGAGATGTGGAGCGTGTCGCACTGACTTTTACGGCAGAGCGATAGAGATAAAATAAACTCGAGGCCGTTAAATATTTTCTCCTATTTTTGGCCTCCCTAAGGTTCCGTGGCCGAGTGGCTAGGCACTGGTCTGCAAAACCAGCTACAGCGGTTCGAGTCCGCTCGGAACCTCAGAAGAAGAAAAGCCCCGGCTCGCAATGCGAGCTGGGGTTTTTTAATTGGAACAATGCCGAGCTTGCTCGACTATTGGGACAAGTAAAAAAACCAAGGACTTTGCGGCAGCAAAGGACCGGGGCGTTCTTACTGACCTTAGGTGACCCAGCGGTCCGCCTGAGCGCAGCGAAGGCAATCCGCCTAAATTCCAAATCACAACCTGATAGAAATAAAAAACCCCCGGAGCCTGTATCCGAGGGTTTTTACACGATTTAGGTCATCGCTTATAACAAATAATCCGTCGTCATCCATTTGCTTTCGCCACTAGAAATGACACTTCCTACTAGTTTCTTTTGATCGTCTCCCGATGCAACCACTGTTCGGATCGAGAAGCTGCGCAATGCATCGTGGACACTTAGAGTGGCTACCGCGCTATCCTTGCGGCCAGTGAACGGTAGATAGTCAGGTCCACGTTGACACGCTGCGTTAATATTCACACGACACACTTGGTTTACCATGTTGTCCACGGCATATGCAATAGTCGCTTCGTTCTCACTAAATAGGCTGCACTGCTGGCCGTAATCCGATTGTGAAATCGAATCCATTACCTCTTCTAAATCTTCGTATTCTACAACAGGCACAACTGGACCAAACTGCTCCTCATGGAAGATGTCCATGGAGTTGTTCACTGGGAACAATACAGTTGGGAAGAACGTGGTGTCGCTCACTGCACCTGCATTTGCATTCATCACCTTGGCGCCTTTAGCAACCGCGTCGTCCACATAGGCTTGCATTTGCTCTACCTTGTTGCGCTCCGGTAGTGGCGTCAGCATTGCATCTGTTTCTGGATGGTCCAATTTTAGCGCGTCTACCGCTTTACTAAATTTCTTCATGAACTCACCGCTGATGCTCTTGTGTACAAAAATCAACTTAAGCGCCGTACAACGCTGCCCATTGTAGGACAAGGCGCCATTGACACACTGCTTCACTGCTAGGTCAATATTCGCATCATCAAAGACGATACCTGGGTTCTTGGCCTCAAGACCGAGCACCTGGCGCAACCTGTTTGGCTTCGGGTGTTGCGCAACCAACGCGTTTGAACTTTTTGAATTTCCAATGAGCGCAAGCACATCTACATCGCCGGTCTTCATAATCGGCCCTGCCAATGTGCGGCCGCGGCCAAATAAGATGTTTACCACTCCCGGAGGGAACGCCTCTTTGAATGCTTCAAGCAATGGTGTCAGTAATAGTACACCGTATTTCGCTGGCTTAAACACCACTGTGTTTCCCATTAAAACCGAAGGAATGAGCAAACAGAACGTCTCGTTTAACGGATAATTATAGGGACCCAAGCAAAGTACTACGCCCAACGGTCCGCGTCTTACCTGAGAGATAATGGCCCCTTTCCGGGCCACCTTCGAGCCGCGACGGTTGAGCTCTTTAAACTCTTCTATAGTGTCTTCAATGTAGTCCACCGTGCGGTCGAACTCTTTGTACGCTGAGCTCTTATTTTTAGCAATCTCCCACATCAGAAGCGTGCTCACCTCCTCGCGCTTGGTCTTCATGATTTCCAAGAACTTCTCCATAGCGCCGATACGCTCTGATGCGCTGGCCGTTGGCCAATATCCACGACCGTTGTTATACGCTTTTTTCGCTGCATCTAACGCCTGCAAGCCTGCCGCTTCATCAAGCGTAGGAGCCTCTCCTAGGTATTGTTTCTGGGTAGTGCCGTCAGTGTTTATGGGACCCATCGGGCTGTACACTTGTTCCATATCGCCGTTCCAAGTGTGCATTTCGCCATCTATCAAATATTGCTTCCAGGAAATAGGGGCCGGAGCTTCAAATTGCTGAATTTGCTTTGCTAAATTTCTAGCGCTCATAATGAGAATACGGTTTTGTTAGTAGCGCTAACATCGTGGTTTCCAATCACGCAAAGCGTGTGAAAAGTCACCCATTAGGCCGTTGTTGTTTGTCTTATGGCACGGCGGTTTTAAGACAATTTATTAACGCACAATCAGTTATAATGTTTAGGGTAAATAGGGTGGCCAATTCCACCACCCCTTTTGTACCTTCGGGAAAAATCCTATCCAAGATGACCCTCTACCCAATTCATACCGGTAATTTCAAGCTTGACGGCGGTGCAATGTTTGGCGTCGTTCCCAAAGGATTGTGGGAAAGAACCAACCCCGCTGATGAGAAAAACCTCTGTACATGGGCCATGCGCTCGCTCCTTATTGAAGACGGCAATCGACTCATTTTGATTGACACCGGTATCGGCGACAAACAGAGCGAAAAGTTCTTCAGTCACTATTACTTGCATGGGGACCACAGCCTCGACGCCTCCTTGGCCATTAAGGGTTTCAGTCGCAATGATATTACTGATGTTTTCCTCACCCACCTCCACTTTGATCACGTTGGTGGTGCCGTGCAATGGAACAAGGATCGCACAGGCTACGAGCCCGCGTTTAAAAACGCCACGTATTGGACCAACCAGCGCCACTGGAAATGGGCAACCGAACCAAATGCACGCGAAAAGGCCAGCTTCTTAAAAGAAAATATCCTGCCGCTCGAGGAAAGCGGCCAGCTCAAATTCATTGAGGCGGCAGAAAATGCCCATAGGATAAATACCGGCTTAGGGTTTGACGCCTTCGTTGTAAACGGGCATACCGATGCTCAAATGTGTCCTATCCTAGAATACAAAGGCAAGACTTTGGTCTTCATGGCCGACCTTTTGCCTTCTACAGGTCATATCCCACTTCCCTATGTTATGGGATACGACACCCGTCCATTGATTACTCTGGACGAGCGCAGAAGAATATTTACCGAGGCCGCCGAAAAGGGCTACCATTTGTTCTTAGAACACGACGCCTACAACGAGGTGTGTACCCTTCAAATGACCGAAAAAGGGCCGCGTCTTTTAGACAATGGCCGATTAGACCACTTCATGTAATCCACATCAAATGAGAAAGCTCCTTTCACTTCTTTTCATTTTTGGCGCAGTAGGCGCACAAGCCCAATATTGGCAACAAGCCATCAATTACGAGATGCACGTTGACTTGGACGTAGAATCTCACCAGTACGATGGAACTAGTACCATTACGTATACGAACAATAGCCCGGACACCTTGCGCAAGGCTTATTTTCACCTATACTTCAACGCCTTCCAACCGGAGAGCATGATGGATGTGCGCAGCAGAACTATCAAAGACCCTGACCGCCGCGTTCAAGACCGCATCTACGGATTGAATAAAGATGAAATTGGCTATCAAGACATTCAAATGTTAACTCAAAACGGTATAGAGATGTCTTGGTCGGTGAGTGGAACAATACTTAAAGCGGAACTTGCTGAACCTATGCTTCCTGGCGCCACAACTACGTTTGAATTGGCCTGGAAGGCTCAAGTACCAAAGCAAATCCGTCGTTCCGGCCGTGACAACAAGGAAGGAATCGACTTTACAATGACTCAATGGTACCCTAAGCTTGCCGAGTATGACGAGGACGGTTGGCACCCCGATCAATACGTGGGTCGCGAGTTTTATGGTGTTTGGGGGAATTTCGACGTAACCATAGATGCACAACGCGATTACCTCATCGGAGGGACAGGCGTTTTGCAAAACCCTGATGAAGTAGGCTTCGGCTATGGCGGAGTAGAAAAAGTGCGCGTTCGTAAAAACAAAAAGCGTCGTTGGCACTTCAAGGCTGAGCGTGTACACGACTTTGCTTTTGCTGCAGACCCAGATTATGTTCACCAACAAATAGACATACAGAACGGCCCGGTAGTCCACCTGTTGTACGATCCTGAAACGGCTAATGAAGCCAATTGGGAACTACTAAAAACGGACTACTTGCAGCGCTACTTTGACTTTATGGCTGCCCATTTTGGCGCCTACCCGTATCCCCAATTCTCTATCATTCAAGGCGGTGACGGCGGTATGGAATACCCGATGTGTACCATGATTCTGGGTGGCGGTGATAAATTTGAAGGGTTCACGGGGCTCTTTGTACACGAAGCAACCCACAACTGGTACTACGGGGTCCTCGCCACAAACGAAGCGGCTCATCCGTGGATGGATGAAGGATTTACATCCTATGCAGAAGAAGAGTGCATGAACGTCTTGTTTGAGCACAATGCGGAGAACCCACATCTTCGTGCCTATCGAAGCTATGTTTATCTCGACACTTCCGGTTTGAGAGAACCGCTTAGTACGCCCGCGGACCACTTCAACTACAACATGGTCTATGGTATAAACAGCTACAGCGCCGGTGCTTTATTTTTGAATCAGCTGGAATACATCATCGGAGAAGAAGCTTTTGCACGTGGCATGAAGCGCTACTGGAATGTTTGGCAATTCAAGCACCCAACGCCAAACGACTTCCTCCGCATCATGGAGCGAGAAAGCGACCTGGAGCTGGACTGGTACCTCAGTTACTACAAGGATCAAGTGAAGTCTATCGACTACAGCATATCTGAAGTAAGCCCCGTAATGAACGGCACTAACGTGCTGTTCCAACGAAAGGGTAAGTTCCCTATGCCGCTCGATATCGAAGTGGTTTATGCTGGGGGCCTTGTAGAATATTACAACATTCCTCTAGTGAGTATGTACGGTGCAAAAAAGGACCCTAAGTACGATGTGCTTTCGCCTTGGGCGTGGACACACCCGAGCTATGAGTTCAAAATTCCGTCCAAAGGCATGGAGGTTTTAGAGGTCACGATTGACCCAAGTCAACGTCTGTTAGATATTGACATGACCAATAATTCTTGGAAGAAGTAGTCAAAAAGTCCGGCTTGTGAACCGGGCTTTTTTATCCCTTTTTACGGCCGCCAGTGCCGTACTTTTTCGCCTTATTCATGCGCTTTTTAGCGCCTTTGCCAATATTATAGTCTTTGGCATTCTTGGGCTTCTTTTCATGAAACGACGGCCCGGGCTCATCGCTCACACCGTTCTTTCTTGGGCTGCTTTTACTCATCGAAACTTACCACCACCTTGTCGCTAGTCGCGTGTGCCTGACAGGTCAAAATATACCCGTCTTTCACCTCATCGTCTACCAGCGCATAGTTCATAACCATCTCCGCAGACCCTTCAAGTACTTTCGCGCGACAGGTACAACAAACCGCGCCCTTACAAGCATAAGGAACGTCTGCCCCTGCATCTAGCGCAGCGTCTAGAATGAATTCTTTGCCCGTAGCTTCAAAATGCGTCTCCTCACCATCTAGTATTACTGTAACGGCCGAGGCGCCAGCAGCGGAAGAGGAAACTTCTTTCTTAGCAGCCCCAGCTGCCGTGGTATTGAATAGCTCAAAATGGATTTGCTCCTTAGGCGTGCCCAAAGACTCTAGGGTATCTGTTACGCTTTCTATCATGCCTAAAGGGCCACACAAGAAGTGCGCTGTCGTTGCGCCTACTTCAAAGAATTTCTCGTTGAACGCTTTGACTTTTTCTCCATCGATACGGCCCTTAGTAACATCGCTGCCCTGATCCTCACGGCTAAGAATGTGATGAACCTCCAAGCGATCCACGTAAGTATTCTTTAAATCCTCAAACGCATCTTTAAAGATGATACTGTTACTGTTTTTATTTCCATAAAACAGCGTAAATGTGCTGTTTGAATCGCTTTCTAAAACCGTTTTGGCAATGGACATGATCGGTGTAATTCCCGATCCTGCGGCCCAACCAACAACGTGTGATGGTTCTTCATTAGGCTGCCATTTGAAATTACCCATAGGCGGCATAGACTCAATAGTCATTCCTGCCTTTA
>CATAPZ010000148.1:0-2251 GCA_949486955.1 Cryomorphaceae bacterium
ACCTCAAAACTCACGTCGTTAACCACGGTGCGCGAGCGGTATTTTTTTACGATATGTTGTGCTTCTAACTTCACTTAAGACATCTTCACTTTGGCCTTGTTCTTAATGATTCTGCGGCTTACCATAATACTGATCTGGTACAAGATAAGTACGGGTAGCGTCACTAAGATTTGCGAGGCAATATCGGGAGGGGTAATGATTGCGCTGAGCAACAAGATACCCACGATGGCATGCCTGCGGTAGGTTTTCAATAGTTCCGGTGTTACAACGCCAATTTTACTAAGGAAGTATACGACAATAGGAAGTTGGAAAAGAATACCCGTAGCCAATGTCACTGAACTCACCATACTGATGTACGAAGTGAGATCAATGCGGTTAAAGATTTCTGAGGAAACAGTGTAGGTGCCTAAGAATTGGACACTTAAAGGAACAATGATGTAATAGCCAAACAATACGCCGAGAATAAACAACACGGTTGTGAACAGAATAACGCCGCGCGAATTCTTACGCTCTTTCTCGTGAAGGCCCGGTTGGATGAAGCGCCAGATTTCCCAAAACACGTAAGGGAATGCTATGATGATTCCAGCGACCAATGAGACCCAAAGGTGCATCTGGAATTGGCCACTCATTCTCATATTCAATAACTCGAAGGGCATCTCGTCAAAACAGAATACTTCACCCCCTACAAAGCCAGAAAGCCAGCAGAAAAAGGTGTAGGTCGGAAAATCCATCTGTTTAGGACCGAAAATAATGGTATCGAAGATGATTTCCTTCGAAAGGAAGGCTACCACAGCGAAAACCACAATGGCTATGGAAGCGCGCATTAGATGCCAACGCAACTCACCGAGGTGATCCAAAAAGCTCATGTTGTTTTTATCGCTACTCATGTTGATAACACAGAATTGTGGTCAAAAATCCGAAAAACATTCTGATGTACCTTCACAATCCTTGATTAAATCCCGTATCTTTTAGGGAAGAACAAATACATCGCAGAGCACATGTCCTCGAATCATTGGGAACATCACCTAAAACAGTTTTTTGGTTTTAGCGATTTTAAAGGAAACCAGAAAGCTATCATTGAAAGCCTTGCATCAGGTAAGGATACGTTCGTGATTATGCCTACTGGTGGAGGTAAAAGCCTTTGTTACCAGCTTCCCGCCCTCGCTAGTGAAGGCACGGCCATTATCGTAAGTCCACTCATTGCACTGATGAAAAATCAGGTCGATGCGATACGCGGGCACAGCGAACAGGACGGTATAGCACACGTTTTAAACAGCTCATTAACCAAGGGTCAATTGGAACAGGTACATACGGACCTAAAATCAGGGCTTACTAAATTGTTGTTCGTAGCACCTGAGAGTTTGAACAAATCAGCCAACATAGAACTGCTGAAATCCTTAGAGATCAGCTTCTTTGCCATTGACGAAGCCCACTGTATTTCTGAGTGGGGCCACGACTTCCGCCCAGATTATAGAACGATTAAGCAAAGTGTACAAGCACTGGGGAGAAAGCCCATAATTGCATTAACCGCAACGGCCACGCCGAAAGTGCAAGCAGATATCATGAAAACGTTGGGGATGGAAGACCCGCGAGTGTTTTTATCCAGCTTTAACCGCCCCAATCTCTACTACGAGGTACGCCCCAAACGCGATATCGATAGAGACATTACCAAGCTGCTCCAGGCCAACCAAGGCAAAAGCGCTATCGTCTATTGTTTGTCACGTCAAAAGGTTGAGGACCTTGCCGAGCAACTGCAAGTGAACGGCATCAATGCTCTGCCCTACCATGCGGGACTGGAAGCCGGTAAACGTGTGAAGCACCAAGATGCCTTCCTCAATGAAGATTGCGACGTCATTGTGGCAACCATTGCCTTTGGTATGGGTATCGATAAGCCGGATGTTCGCTTTGTATTGCATTACGACATGCCAAAGTCCCTAGAAAGCTACTACCAAGAAACCGGTAGAGCAGGACGCGACGGAGGCGAAGGATCGTGTATTACATACTTTGACATCAAGGATATTGAGCGTCTGCAGAAGTTCCTAAACAAAAAGAATGTAAGCGAGCAAGAAATAGGACGTCAACTGTTGGAAGAGGCCACAGGGTATGCTGAAGCTGCTACCTGTCGTCGTCGCGCCATTCTCCACTACTTTGGGGAGGATTTCCACGAGGACGACTGTGATAAAATGTGCGACAACTGTCGCCATCCAAAAGAAAAGGTCGAAGCCTCTGAAGAATTGTTGGATGTTATTGC
>CATAPZ010000149.1:0-3069 GCA_949486955.1 Cryomorphaceae bacterium
AAGCGGCTCCCTGTAAAGCCTGAAGACATCACAAAGGTTCAAGCAGAGTGCTATGAGGCTGATGATGAAAAGCGATGGCTGATCGCCCTCATAGCGGACACAGGGATGCGTTTAGCAGAGGGTGCTGGGCTTCTACGTTCGGATTTTATTGAGCAGGATGGTATCCTGTGCGTCAACATCAGGCCTCATCCATGGCGACCCTTGAAGACTGCAAGCAGCGCCAGAGTAATACCACTAGTCGGCTCAGCTAGGTGGGCAGCAGAACGTATATTAGCACAGCCTTACAGCAGTGAATTTGCATTCCCCAACTACAATGATGGTAAAAGAACCAATGCGAATTCAGCTAGTGCTGCGTTAAATAAATGGCTGAAAACCAAGGTTGGGCAGGGTTATACCATTCATAGCTTTCGTCATTCGATGCGAGACAGGCTTAGGGCAGTTGAATGTCCTAGTGATGTGATTGATCAAATCGGTGGCTGGCTAACGCACGGCGTGGGGAACAGCTATGGGAATGGGTACGATTATAGAATTCTAAACAAGTGGATGATTTCTTTAATCGGAACCTAAAAAACCAAAGAATAATCCAGTTGATTATCACGATTTCTTGAAAGAACCCTCGTCAATCATCTGTTGGAACATTTCAATTATAGACGTGCTTAGGGGCCGATACTCTATCCCAAGCTTTTCTTTGCTTTTGGAATTGTCGGCTTTCCAGCTATGCCCCATATTCTTCGCAATCACTTTTCTTGTCATTGATTTATCCATGATTGGTCCAACCAACCAAACCAACCACTTAGGCAACTCTTTATTTGGTAGTGGATATTGCTCAAACTCATCTTGTAGCATTTTCGAAAGCTTCAATGGCGTACAGCTCTCGTTAGATACGATATGTCGACCACTAGCATCAGGAATATATGCAGCTCTTATGTGTGCATCAGCAACATCCCGGACGTCTACCATACCTATTTCAAAGGGAGGCGCACCAGCCTTCATAGTTCCATCGCCCATCTGCAAACAGATGTCATGGCTCGCAGACGTAGATTTACCTGATACTGTAGGTCCTAACACCAACGATGGATTAATAACTACTAAGGACCATTTTTCTTGAGCCTCTGCTATTTTCCATGCTTCTGTCTCAGCAACTGTTTTCGAGTAAGAATAAGGCTGATGGAAGGCAGAGGATGTAGTATTCCAAATGCTCTCATTCAGCATGTTATTTGGTGCAAATGCACACTCATCAGCATCACCATAAATAGCAACACATGAACTTGTCAGTACGACTCTTTCAACACTGTCTGATGAACTAACAGCTTCAAGAATATTTTGAGTGCCTTTCAATGCAGGATCGATCAGGTCTCGTTGTGGATCATTAAACTTCAATATGAAAGGTGATGCAGTGTGGAATACAAAACTACACCCCTCCACGGCAGCATTAAAGCTACGAGCTTCTAATAGGTCTGCTTGGAATAAGGTTACACTGCCAGGACCGTTCTCGGAGAGTTCCAACAAATGCCCAACTTTAGCATCATCAGATGGATCTCGCACAGTAGCATGTACATTCACGCCGGCCTCAACCAATTGTTTGATTATCCAACCAGCAACAAACCCACTACCACCTGTAACGAGGGCTTTTTTCTTTTTATTTATTTTAATGTCCATATTCTCGAACAACCTTCCCAATCTATTTCCCCATCACTAGCAGATCACTTCTAATGATTTCAGCCCCTGAGCCTCATGTAATGGATCAAAATATGTATTTAGTTACGACCTCTAAATGAAAGCCGTGTACATCAGAGCTTTCAGCAGTATCTATAGAGTTCCGTCCACCAATCTCATAAATCATATCCGTAGGGCGCTCTACTGCAATCAGAGGGCGAGGCGACCAAACAGAGGCCCCGCCTTCTTTTTTAATTATCAAGTTCTAAAACTTGCTCTGTCCATTGATATGACAACTCATCAGGCGAGCGGTGTTGCTCCAGTTTCCATGCGAATAATTTGTCCATCTTTTAGCATACAAACCAGCATCACGGCTTCTTTGGTATCGTCGGGGTACGACATGAAATCATGTGAAACCAAAATCTCATCATTTTCATAAACACAACGAGATGCATCGCTTACGAACTTTGGGTTCCCCATCATACCTCCAACCATGGACGCCCATTCACTTTTGGTGAATTTGTTGCCTGATTTGTGAAATACAATTTCTGCATCTTCATGAATAAGTTCGACATAACCCTCGACATCCCGATCATCCATGACTTTTGTTAGTTTCTGGTATAACGACATTTCTATTCCCCCCATGCACCGGCAAACTCGTACACGACCGCTCGTTTTCCACCAACACACCATGCATCATGGTTTGGCGAAATCGCATATGCATCACCAGCAGAATATGTGGCTTCTGAACCGTCATCACAGACGCAATGGATCGTGCCTTCAACGATTATTCCAGTATGTGTGGCTTGGCAGCTGGGCGTTCCAACGATCGGTTTGATGTCCGTGGACCATTTCCAGTCTGGTGCGAGTGTTAGCTTCATTACACGTTGACCTAGAACTTTTACGGCTTCCATACGTGCATTCGGCATGTCTTTGGCTTCGTCTGCTTGTGATGCAAAGCTTTTTACTTCTATGGGCATGTTAGTTTTCCTTTTTGTGGCATTTAATCATGTTGAAAATGTCTACGTTTCAACGTTAACTTTACCGATTGGGTGAGTGCTAGATTCAGCTAACAACAGAAGTGTTGTGCTTAATTACAGTAGCAATTTCGGATATTTCACTGGCAGGAACGCCTGACCTTTCCGAGTGCTCTTTAATCAAATTTTCGCTATCCGAATTGTAAATGCAAAAAATAGCATCGCCAATGACATAGCTTTGCTCTTGCATGATGTTCTTGCCTTCGGAGCGCATCGCCTCCAGAACTTCTTCCGAACCTTTGCCTGCGTTGTTCAACTCATGTTTCGGAATGCTCCCTGCGCCTTCCATTTCACGTCTAATTAAAAACTTTTTCATGGGCTTCTCTTTCAAGTTTAATAGTTGTGTGTTGCTATCCATGCCCGGTTACGGACATGG
>CATAPZ010000150.1:0-5404 GCA_949486955.1 Cryomorphaceae bacterium
CGTGAGATTCCAAATATCGCATACAACTACCTCGTTGAGGCAGGTGCAGCATATGAAGCAGGGGATTACGAAGCTTCTTACAACGGTTACATGGCTGCGTTCGACTTTAAAAAGAATGAATTGCTAGGGGATTTTGCACAACTAGATACAGGGTTGTTATTCAATGCTGGTATCATCGCGGGCATGTCCGGCGATCAAGAGTCTAGCGTGAATGCGTTTCGTACTTGTTTAGATCTAGGCTACACTGGAATTACGTTCACTGCAACCTACGCTGCTTCGGGTCAACCAAAGCAATACCCGAATAAGGCGGCAATGGAAAAGGAGATTGAATTAGGTTTGGCCTCAGATCCAGTAATTGGTGAAGATGTTCGTCCAAGTGTTTACATCAGCTTGATTAACGCATACAAGAAGATGGAAAACGCTGAGATGTACGAAGCTACGCTCACTGAAGCTCGTGGTCAGTACCCAGAGAATAAGGATCTGCTAGACATTCAACTGCAGTCATTCTTAGACAAGAAAGATTACGACGGTGCATTGGCAAATTTGGATGAAGCGATTGCTAAAAACCCAGGGAAAGGTATTTACCACTTTGTTAAAGGAAATATCCTTCAAACTGAATTGAAAGATTTGGATGCGGCGCTTGTAGAATACAAAGCAGCATTAGAAGCTGATCCAGAGAATTCTGACGCAATGTACATGTGTGGTCTAGTATACATTGACCGTGCGAATAAAATTACAGAGCAAATGAATTCTTTGAGCCTGAGTGAAAGCCGTAAGTATGATTCCTTAAAAAAGAAGCAGAAAGGAGTTTTCGAAGAGAGCTTGACGTATTTCGAGAATGCTCGTGAAATGAATCCTGACGATCTAGATATCGTACGTGCTTTGGCGGAAGTATACCGTAAAGTAGGTAACTACGAGAAGTCGATGGAAATGAGCGAATTGCTTAAATAACAAGTCGTAATATTTAAATGATACCCCAGAGCAATGCTCTGGGGTTTTTTATTGCTAGATATTTTATACCGTGGTGAAATTCTTTATTGGACCTTTGAATTATAATATACATTATGTTAAATAGCGTTTTGATAAAGAAGCCGACACAGTTAATTTATCGCTTTAGAGTTCTTCCCCTTCTTCATAGTTCTCCGAGTTTTACTGTAATTGTCCTTAGGACGTGCCATATCATCTTCATAGCGCGGATCTGGAATCATAGAAACTTTATATAAGGCAGATGCCTCGATGCTAAAGAATCCAAACTCTTCCGTAACACGGCCCTGGATTTTGTACAGACCTTTACCACGAAATGGAAACTGCTTGGCGATGTTCGGAAAATGTACACTATCCATGTAATCGCCATTCTCATCTAGGAAAGTCGCGAAATTCATGCGTTCACCTTTCGAGGTCTTTGTATCCTTCACTGTTACTAAGTATCCATAGGCAATGACAAAATGTCCCAGTTTAGACGACAGTTCTAATGCTGTAGTTCCTTGTTCTATTTCCTCATCGGCCAATTCAAAGGGGTTACACAGCGGGAATCCAAGAAGTTCGATTTGATCAAAGGCCTCCTCTAGCCTAGTCTGCGTCAATAGTGGCACCTTATAGTCGTGGTTTTGTGTCGCACCCTTGAATAGACTGGGAACAGCGGTTACTACGTCTTTGGTTGTTCGACCCTTTAACATATGGTGGGCTTCCCAAAGTAAGGTCTGCTTGGCTATCCCTGTAAATCGAAAAGCACCAATGCGAATAAGCAGACTTACTTGCTCTATACCGGCAGGTACACGAGCTATAAAGTCAGCCAGATCGGTAAACAGACCTCCCTCCTCACGTATTTTGGCAATCTGTACTCCAATATTTTGGTCCAATCCGTGCAATAGCACAAAACCTAGATAAATCGTCGTTCCGGCTACCATAGTGGGATAATCACCGTGCTGAACGCAAGGCGGTTCAATAGTTCCTCCGTTCTTACGTGCCTCGTGAACGTAAAACTCCGTCCGATAAAAACCACCAAAATTATTAATGGTAGCCACCATATACTCCAAGGGATAATGCGCCTTCAAATACAAGCTTTGGTAACTTTCAACGGCATAAGAAGCACTGTGTCCCTTGGCAAAAGCATAGCCTGCAAAGCTCTCAATCTGGCGCCAAATTTCACGAGCAAGCTCATCGGTATATCCTCGCTCCTTACAGTTCTTAAAATATTGATTTTCAACACGTTTAAATTCATCTCTTGACCTGAATTTACCCGACATTCCGCGGCGTAAAACATCGGCTTCACCCAGTGTCAAGCCGGCAAAATAGTGCGCCACTTTAATGACATCTTCTTGATAGACCATCACACCGAAAGTATCTGGCATAATCTCAAGCATTACTGGATGCGCATCCTTGCGTTTTGAAGGATCGGTAAAACGGAGTATATATTCCCGCATCATCCCGCTATTACTCACACCGGGGCGGATAATAGAACTGGCTGCAACGAGCCCTAAATAGGTATCAACTCTCAATTTCGTCAACAGCATTCGCATGGCAGGTGATTCTACATAGAAACACCCTGTGGCCTTACCGTTTCTCAATAAATCCTTGACCTTTTCATCCTCTTTGAATCGCTGTAAGTCTCTGATATCAAAAGGTTCCGCATTTTTATGGTTTCTGCGAACCAAGGCCAATGCGTCCTGAATCTTACTTAGCCCCCGCTGACTCAAGATGTCAAATTTATGCAGACCTATGTCTTCCGCGACGACCATATCAAACTGGGTCGTGGGAAAACCTTTAGGCGGCATAAAAGTGGCCGTGCGATAATGTATACTATCGTTCGCTATAAGTATACCTCCTGCATGGATGCTCAAGTGACTAGGAAATCCCTGTATATAGGTGCTGTAGCGCAATACAAGGTGTGAAAGATGGTCGAGATCTCCACTATTAAACTTTCCTATACTGAGCTTATCTATCTCGTGCTTTGGAAGGCCGAACACCTTTCCTAGCTCACGAACTACTGCTTTGTATTGGAATGTATTGTAGGTCGCTAATAGTGCCGTATTGGGAAAACGCTTAAAGATGTATTGAGTGATATCGTCGCGATCACGCCATGAGAAATCGAGATCAAAGTCTGGAGGCGAAGTTCTATAGAGATTAATAAAACGTTCAAAATATAAGTCAAGCTCAATAGGGTCAACATCCGTAATCTTGAGCAGGTAAGCGACAATAGAGTTTGCACCGCTCCCCCGCCCTACATAAAAATAGCCGCGCTTTTGTGCGTAGTTCACGATGTCCCAATTAATCAAGAAATAGGATACAAAGTTCTTTTGCTCAATGAGTTGCAATTCCTTTTCAATCCTTTCACGCACCTTAAAATCTGCTTGAGGATAGCGATAAGTTAGTCCGTCGTAACAGAGCTTCTTCAAGAGCTTTACATCCTTCTTCCTGGAACCCGTGTAGGTTTGAAGGTTTAGTGCGGGTTCCTCTGGCAATTCAACTTGGCAAGATTCTAAAACTTGCTGGGTATTGCGTAGAAGCCACGGATAATCTTTGTACGTCTCTTTCAGCCTCTTATCGTCTAAATAAAGGTCTGTTTCAGAAGCTTGTTGTTCCTTCTGCAGTTTACTCAACAATGTGTTTTCGTCGATAGCACGCAAAAGTCGGTGCGCATTGAAATCACGCTTACCGCGAAAAGTAGCAGTAGGAAAAGCAATAAGCTTATGCTCGTAAGCACGCAATTTGTGAATGTGTAGAGAACTGATTAGCCCTGGACCAACACCTATCAACTCATTATTTTTAAGAGAACTGACCTCTATCCCCTCCCGATTTTTATAAATAATCCAAGTGTCTTTCAAATACTCTCTTGGAGCCCTTTCAGGGAATTTGACTTTACGCGATAAGTGCCAAGAAAGATGGTCATTGATCTGCTTAAAACCTTCCCAATTACGCGCTAATACAACATATTTCTGCTGAACACCGTTTCTAAAATCTACTCCTATGACCGGTTGCTTGCCTACTTCATCTTTCAGTAAATACAATGCTGTCATGCATGCCGATGTGTTGTTGATATCGGTCAAAGCCATGTGTGACCACGGCTGTGCTTTAAACAAACTCACCCAGTCTTTCGGGGACACGGCCCCATAACGCAAACTGTAGTAACTGTGCGTATTTACGAGCATTTCAAATACTTAAAAGCGGATTAAAAACCGAAATCTAACTTGCGTTGACGTGCCTGAGTCATTCCCATTCCCTGCAGACTGAGATGCGAATAAATCTCATAATCGTACTCGGGAATAATGCGCTGACCTATAGGCTTCAATAACTCTGGGCCATTGCTCCTAGGATTCTTAATAGCCGCTGAAACAGGGTACGCATTGAGCTCTTCTGCCGGATAAGGTTGTAGTACATCCGTAACTTCTGCTAGCGGCGTACTGGGGTCTAACCAAATACTCTCGTCTTCCTCTTGAAGTATCACAGGAGATCTGTGGTGCGATATCGCTGCTGTGATCTTGTTACTTACTGTAGTAATGATGGCAAAAGAGTCAATCATTTCACCGGTATCTGGATTTACCCATGTGTCGTAAATACCTGCAAAGGCAAACGGACTACCGTCTCGCTTATACATCACATAGGGCTTAGACAAACGTTCTACCTTAGGTCCTTCAATAAAGGCATCTGCCAACACCAGGCAACGTTTAGAGCGTATACTTTGACGAAATGCCGGCTTGGTGGTAATGCCTTTAGCACCGCGGTAAGAGGTGTCGTTTTCCTTATTGTGGTCGCCTTCAGATCTAGCGTTAAATAGATGAAATGGCTTCTTCGCCCAATACGGTGTAAAACCAAACTGATAGTGTTTGATTACATCTGGACGCTCCTGGGTGATAATAGGCGCAAGGGTTCCTATACCTATGTTTGTATTAGGCGCATAGAGATCTGGACGCTCTACAATAGCGCTAAAGCGTTTTTCAACGGCTTTGATCTTACTGATATTTACGTATCTACCACACATTTGGGAGAATATTAAGTTAGTCTTTTATCGATGTCTATTTGCTAACAGTGGTGGCGGCTCACCATTGAAAGGGTTGGTACGGCCTATAGTCTTTGCTCCCAAACTCACGGCACGGAGTACAGAACGGTCTCCAAAGCGCTGGCGAATATGATCCATAGCACCGTAAAGGCGGCTTAACTCCTCGCTCTCCTCAAAGAGGTTCATTTGGTAGCCACCACCCACCAAGTGCGAGAAACGAACCCCTACTAGTCGTACTAAAAGACGGCGTTCGAAGAGGCGTTTGAACAATTCTTTCACCTTCGGGATAAGCACATGATCAGCTGCCGTATATGGTATTCGTGCTTGAAGAGTATGTGTATTGAAATCTGAGTAGCGAATTTTCACAGTAATACACGAGGTGAGTTTGTCGCCACGACGAAGCTGGTA
>CATAPZ010000151.1:0-3105 GCA_949486955.1 Cryomorphaceae bacterium
GTATTGTTAAGGAAGCTAAAAGCCGTGATCGTAAACTGCCTTCAATTTCCGATTTCGGTTCCACGAAGGGAAAAGGCGTAAGTGCAAAAATTGACGGGACCACTTATCAAATAGTAAGTCCTGGATACCTGAAAGAAGAAGGTATAGACCTTCCGAATGAAGCCAACTCAGACAAGCCTGAAACTGTGGTGTTCATTCTCAAAGAAGGCAACTTGATAGGTTTCATCGCATTGGCTGATCAAATCAGAAAAGAAAGTAAATCCGCTATTGAAACGCTTAAAGAAAAGGGCATAAAAGTATTAATGGCTACTGGCGATAATGAACAAACCGCCAAAGCAGTAGCGGAAGAATTAAAGCTCGATGGTTACTACAGCCAGGTACTTCCTCATGAAAAGTCCGAACTGATTGAGAAGCTTCAAAACCAAGGTGAGTTCGTTGCGATGACTGGCGATGGAGTAAACGATGCTCCAGCCTTGGCCACAGCAGATATAGGTATTGCCGTGGGATCAGGTACAGATGTAGCCGCAGAAACAGCTGACATCATTCTCACCGAAAGCAGCCCAACTGACATAGCTACTTTGATTCTGTTCGGAAGAGCAACCTATAAAAAGATGGTTCAGAATCTCGTTTGGGCAACTGGCTATAATATAGTGGCTATTCCACTTGCAGCGGGAGTTTTATTCTATCAAGGCATTATGATTAATCCCGCCTTAGGTGCCGCTCTCATGAGTTTAAGCACCATTATTTGTGCCGCAAATGCACAGCTTCTGAGATTAAAATTTAAAAAAGACTTACAATGAAACAGTTGAATAAAACTACCCTAATAACAGCATTAAGTGCACTGGTCATCGGTGTACTTATTGGATGGCTACTTTTTGGTGAATTAAATAGCACTTCTACTACCGAGCATCAGCATATAACCAATGCGGATAAAGAGACCATCTGGACTTGCTCTATGCATCCTCAAATCAGACAGGGCGAACCAGGTGATTGCCCGATTTGTGGAATGGACTTAATTCCGCTACAGTCAGACCAAAACGAAGAACTAAACCCCATGGCAGTAAGTATGTCTCCCACAGCTATGCAGTTGGCGCAGGTTCAAACGCTCACGGTGGGTAAGGGAAGTGTCACAAAATTCATTCAACTGAATGGCAAAGTGCAGGAAGATGAACGATTACTGCATACACAATCTTCCCATGTATCAGGTCGTATCGAAGAACTAACTGTAACGTTTACAGGAGATTTTGTTTCAAAGGGTCAGATCATTGCAAGGCTTTATTCGCCCGAATTAGTGACAGCTCAGGAAGAACTTCTCGAAGCGCAAAAAATTGCCACGACACAGCCTGCTCTATTCAATGTAGCCAAGCAAAAATTAAAGAAGTGGAAGCTCACTGATAAGCAAATAGATCAGGTGCTGACTTCAGGTCAGGCTATTGAGTCATTTCCTATTCTTGCGGATGTATCCGGATATGTTACTGAAAAAATGGTCAACCTTGGAGACTACGTCAGTCAAGGAGAACCCATATATCAAATAGCAGATTTATCAAAAGTCTGGGTATTGTTTGATGTGTATGAGACAGACATGGGTTTTATAAACAAAGGGGATGAAGTCGAATACACCATCCAATCAATACCAGGTAAAACATTCAGTGGTACAATCAGCTACATCGACCCTGTTATAGATCCCAAAACAAGAGTGGCCAAAGCAAGAGTAGAACGAAGCAATACCGACTTATTGCTAAAGCCTGAAATGTTCGTCAGTGGAACCGTAGAAGCAAGTACTTCAACAAGGAAGCCATCATTAATGGTTCCAAAATCAGCCGTTATGTGGACAGGCACTCGTTCTGTTGTTTACGTCATGCAAACCAGCGCACAAGGCGTTAGTTTTATGATGCGTGAAATTACGCTAGGTCCTGAATTAGGGGATAGTTACGTTATTGAGTCAGGCCTTGAAGCAGGGGAAGAAATTGCAGTTCACGGCACATTCAGCATTGATGCAGCGGCACAATTAGCAGGTAAACCAAGCATGATGAACCCTGAAGGTGGAGTAGCTATGACGGGGCACAACCATGGTGGTGCAAACAATCCTCCAATGGGAAAAATGCCCTCTACCATTAAGAAGACTTCCTTATCTACCTCTGCAAAAAAATCCATAGAGCCTCTTTTCGAGTCTTATTTTAACTTTAAAACCGCCCTTGCTTCTGACGATTTTGAAAAAGCAAAGCAATCAGGTTTGGCACTGAAGTCTGCACTTGCTAAGGTGGACATGAACCTTTTCAAAGGCGATGCTCATGCTGTTTGGATGGAGTTATCATCTTCCCTGAAAAATTCTTTACAACACATTGAACACCATGAAAACATAGCCGCCCTGAGAGAAAGCTTTATCCATATTTCAAACGGGATGATAGCAATTGCAGAGTCTTTTGAACCCAATAGATCTCCAATTTATATACAACATTGTCCAATGGCAAACTCAGATAAAGGTGCAGATTGGCTGAGCCGAGAAAAAGAAATACTAAACCCCTACTTCGGTGAGTCTATGCTGACCTGCGGAGAAGTAACGAAAGAAATCAAATAATTATTCACTTAAAATTCAAATACAATGAAATCAACAATTCAGAAATTCAACACAAAAGCAAATAATACGATGATGAGAACAATTCTTGCACTGCTTGTATCCTTCGGGTTAACAGCAACCCTTTATTCTTGTGGTAACTCGCAGAAAAGTGATGGAAAAAATAAAACAAAGCAATCCACTATTGATGCTGGTCAAGCTTCTGGCGTTTTAGACCACTACCTTGAAATAAAAGATGCACTTGTGCAAACCGATAGCGAAGCAGCGAGCAAAGCCGCAAAAAAACTCATGAACGGAATCGGCAGCGAACAAACTGATTTGATGAAAAATATCCTGCTTAACGCCAAACTGATAGCTGAAACAAAAGATGTCACGAATCAGCGAGATCATTTCAACATCTTGTCAGAAAATGTTTACAAATGGGTAAAAGAAACTAATGTAAATGATCAAAAGCTATATAAGCAGTATTGTCCGATGGCATTCAACAACGAAGGTGCCTATTGGCTCAGTGCCGAAAAAGAAGTGAACAA
>CATAPZ010000152.1:0-2048 GCA_949486955.1 Cryomorphaceae bacterium
AGCGGCGCTCAAGAAGTGAGTCTAGAAACTGAAGATTTCAAGATTAACATTAAAACTGCATCAGAAGGTTCTGATCAGCCAACCATTATTCAAACCGTTGCTCCACAGGCTGCTATGCCAGTTGCTGCAGCTCCAGCACCAGCTGCTGCCCCGGCTCCTGCTGCTCCTGCTGCAGAAACTCCAGCAGAGGACAACAGTAACTACATCGAGGTGAAGTCTCCAATGATTGGAACATTCTACCGCAGCCCATCTCCAGACCAAGATGCTTTTGTAAAAGTCGGTTCTGAGATTAAGCCAGGTGATGTGCTGTGTATCGTTGAGGCGATGAAGCTCTTCAACGAGATTGAAAGTGAAGTAAGTGGTAAGATTGTTAAAGTCTTAGTTGACGATCAAAGCCCTATCGAATACGATCAGCCATTGTTCTTGGTAGATCCTTCGTAACCTTACGAAAACACACTCGTTATGTTTAAGAAAGTACTCATTGCCAATAGGGGTGAGATCGCACTTCGCGTGATTCGTACCTGCAAAGAAATGGGCATCAAAACGGTGGCCGTTTACTCTAAAGCAGATGCAGATTCATTGCACGTTCGTTTCGCAGACGAAGCAGTTTGTATTGGTCCTGCAGCATCTTCGGAAAGCTACCTCAGCATTCCTAACATTATTGCTGCTGCCGAAATTACCAATGCCGACGCTATTCACCCGGGATACGGGTTCTTGAGTGAGAATGCAAAGTTTTCACGCATCTGTGCAGAGCACGGCATCAAGTTTATCGGTGCTTCTGGTGATCAGATTGATAAAATGGGAGACAAGGCAACTGCCAAAGAGACCATGAAAGAAGCCGGTGTACCATGTGTGCCAGGCTCCGAAGGTATCCTAGAAACCTATGAAGATGCAGTAACTAAAGCCCGTGACATAGGCTACCCAGTAATGATCAAAGCGACCGCCGGTGGTGGTGGTAAGGGTATGCGTGCCATTCTAGAGGAGAGTGAACTTCAAGGCGCATGGGACAGTGCTCGCCGCGAGGCTGCAGCTGCCTTTGGCAACGACGGCATGTACATGGAGAAACTTATACTTGAGCCGCGTCACATTGAAGTTCAGATTATCGGCGATAGCTTCGGTAAGGCTTGTCACTTGAGTGAGCGTGATTGTTCTGTACAACGTCGCCATCAAAAATTGGTTGAAGAAACACCTTCCCCATTTATGACGGATAAACTCCGTAAGAAAATGGGTGAAGCAGCTGTGAAAGCAGCAGAATATATCGCTTATGAGGGTGCAGGTACTGTAGAGTTCCTAGTAGATAAGGATAGAAACTTCTACTTCATGGAAATGAATACGCGTATCCAGGTAGAACACCCGATCACCGAACAAGTAGTTGGCTTTGATCTCATCCGTGAACAGATTAAAGTTGCTGCTGGAGAGCCAATTTCTGGTAAAAACTACTTGCCTCAGATGCACAGCATTGAAGTTCGAATCAATGCGGAAGATGCATTTAACGACTTCCGTCCTTCGCCAGGAGTGATTACTTCATTCCACGCGCCAGGTGGTCACGGTGTTCGTTTAGATACGCACTGTTACAGCGGCTACGCTATCCCACCGTATTACGACTCTATGATTGCCAAACTGATCATTACTGCACGTACGCGTGAGGAATCTTTGGACAAGCTAGAGCGTGCTTTGGACGAATTTATCATCGAAGGAATTAAAACAACTATCCCGTTCCACCAGCAATTGATAAAGAACGAAAAGTTCCGCGAAGGTGTATACACTACTAAATTTATGGAAGACTTCGTATTGGAAGATCCAGCGGAGTAATATTCAAACAAATTCTTTTTAGAACCCCCCTTCTTTCGAGTAGGGGAGTTTTGTTTGCTTTGACCTTTTGGTTACAAGCTTTCCTTTTTCTGTTATGCATTGGCCAATTTACCATCGGATGTTTGTAGCGTTAAAAAACAGTTGACATGGCAAGCAAAAATTTAATTTGGGCGGACAAGGCCCTATTCGAAAAAAACTTAAAAGGAAAAACGTATATCATCACTGGGGCGAACTCA
>CATAPZ010000153.1:0-2831 GCA_949486955.1 Cryomorphaceae bacterium
ACGTATGAAATGTTTGTCGAACTCGTTCCGGGTGAATACCGCGTATGTGTTCGTACGACCAACCCAGGTGATACAGTATACACCGCATACTCAAACTGTTTGCCAATCATCGTGACTACTCCTCCAGTACCAGATACTGTAGTGGTACCAAACTTTATTACGCCGAACGGTGACAATGTTAACGATGAGTTTATCCTTCAATACGTAGAAGATTATGAAGATCTTAGTCAGGTCACTATTTTCAACAGATGGGGTGATCGTGTATGGCAAAGTGAACCGCTCTACGACAACTCAAACCCATGGAGAGGAACCAACCAAAACAATGTAAAATTAGCCGATGGAGTATACTTCTACACCATTGAGTTAATCAACGCCGCCGATGAGTATCAATACGTCATCAACGGTACGGTCACCATTATGGATGCCCGCTAAAATGTCCCCACTCGCTTAACACGCGAACACAACCCGGCTCCCCCACAGGGAGCCGGGTTTTTTTATCTTTACCCCAATGGCTGACGCACCCGTACACATTCAAAATCTGCTAAAGACCCTGCCGCACAAACCGGGGGTCTACCAGCACATTGATAAGGACGGGAACATCCTTTACATCGGGAAGGCCAAGGACTTGAAAAAGCGCGTTAGCAGCTATTTTACCAAGAGCGTGACCAGTGCTCGTATAGCAGTTATGGTAAAGAAGGTCGCCGACATCCGAACCATCATTACAGATTCCGAAGGAGATGCCTTGTTGCTTGAAAACAACCTCATCAAGGAGCACCAACCGCGGTACAACATCAACCTAAAGGACGATAAGAGCTACCCCTACATAACCATCCGAAAGGAGCGCTTTCCAAGAATCTATGGACTGCGCAACATCAGACGCGACGGCAGTGAGTACTACGGTCCCTACCCGTCGGTGAAAGCAATGAAAGCGGTACTCGAGCTGATCAAGCAGATGTACCCTACGCGTACCTGCAAGTACCTTCTGAGTGAGGAAAATATTGAGAAAGGAAAGTTTAAACTGTGTCTTGAGTACCACATTGGGAATTGTAAAGGACCTTGTGAAGACCTCCAGAGTGAAGCAGACTATAATGCGGATGTCGATGCTGCACGAAAGATCATCAAAGGACAGCTGGGCGAGGTAAAACGAAACCTCAAAGAGCGTATGGCTAACCATGCCACTAACCTCGAATTTGAGCAGGCCCAATACTGCAAGGAACGCTTGGATGCCTTAGAAAAATATGCAGCGAAGAGTACTGTGGTGAGCTTCCGCATGACCAATATTGATGTGTTCAGCGTAAGTATGGATGCCGAATTTGGATACGTCAACTACCTGAAAATTGTAGAAGGCGCCATTGTGCAGAGCTATACCGTGGAAATGAAAAAGAAGCTCGAAGAGGAGCATCAGGACTTTTTGCACCTGGCTATACCGGAAATACGCGATCTTTTTGGTTCCACCTCCCGCAGGGTGTTTACATCGCATCCTGTTGCCCTTGAGCTCGAAGGAGTAGAATTTGCAGTACCGCAAAAAGGAGAGAAAAAGAAGCTCATCGACCTCAGCATTAAGAATGCGATGTACTACCGTCAGGAGAAACTCAAGAACATTCAGATTGTTGATCCCGACCGCCACGTTAAACGCATCATGACCCAGATGAAGACGGATTTACGCATGCCAGAGGAGCCGCGTCACCTTGAGTGTTTTGACAACTCAAACATTCAAGGAACAAATCCAGCGTCGGCTTGTGTTGTCTTTAAAAACGGAAAACCATCGAAAAAAGACTACCGAAAGTTCAACATCAAAACCGTCGAGGGGCCAGACGATTTCGCTTCCATGGAAGAGGTTGTACATAGAAGGTACAGGCGCCTGTTGGACGAAGGAGAGCCGCTACCACAGCTGATTGTAATTGATGGGGGTAAAGGTCAGCTAAGTGCAGCACTGGGTTCGCTCGAACGACTAGGTCTACGAGGTAAGATTACCATAATTGGCATTGCGAAGCGCTTGGAAGAAATCTACTTCCCAGGGGACCCCTACCCGCTGTATCTCGACAAACGAAGTGAAACACTGAAGATCATTCAGCAGGCACGCGACGAGGCGCACAGGTTCTCGTTGAGCCACCACAGAAACCGTAGAAGTAAGGGAGCTTATAAAAGTGAATTGGACGGTATAAAAGGCATTGGCCCTGAGACCATCAAATCATTAATGCGCAAGTTTAAAAGCGTGAAAAAGGTAAAAGAAGCACCCTTCGAGGCGCTCGTAGAATGTGTCGGTTTGCAGAAGGCGAAACTCTTGCAGACCCACTTAAAGGATTAATCTTCCTTGACTAAATACGTCTGCCAGCTCGTGTGGAAGAACAGAACTGCCGTCTCGTTGCGTTCGTTGAAGTATTGAATCATGCGCGCCACCGTTGTGACAATTTCTTTGGCCTTTTCGACGCGCTCTTTCAAGATCAGATCAATGCTGTCAATGTAAATGGCGACACCTGTATTGGAGACACTCATGTCCTCAGGATCCTTGTCCTCATCTTCCTCACCACCAAGAATCTTAATAATTGGCCAATTCAGGCCTCCAGCATTTAGCTCATCGCGAACTTCTGCTGCATCGACTACAAACTGAATAGAGGTACCTTCAAACATGTCTCTGAGTATTTTGACAAAGGTCAGATAAAATCGGTGATCTGGTCCAATTCTTTTTTAGAGATATCCGGAACCTCAACATTGTCCTTCGCATACCCAACCGGGAGCAGTAAAAAGGGCTTTTCGTTCTGAGGACGTCCAAGAATTTTTGACAAGAATCCCATAGGTGACGGCGTATGCGTCAAGGTGCTTAAGCCCGC
>CATAPZ010000154.1:0-2245 GCA_949486955.1 Cryomorphaceae bacterium
CCTGTAAGTCGATGATATGCTGGCCTCCTTGCCATTCTAAAAGCGGAGGAAAGGCAAAGTAAGTATCACTCTGAGCGAAGCCGAAAGGGCCGCAAAGCAGTACGAATCCCAAAAGTAGGTGCTTGTATGTTCGTGATGCTTTCATCAACGAATGACGTGTATTGCACCGGCCTTCGTGTACGGACCACATATTGTTTCCGTCTTGATGGTGTAATAGTACACCCCTGGAGCTACATCGGTATTGTTTAATCGACCGTCCCAGGCCTGACTCATGGTGTTGGCTTCATATACCTTAGTTCCCCATCTGCTGTAAATGGTCAAATCAAACAGGTCTAAATAGTCGTCGCTACGGATTGTGAGTCTATCGTTGATTTGATCGTTGTTGGGGGTGATGAAGTTTGGTACCGTGATAGGGTCATAGTCCTTACCCAAGTGTTCAAACCTAAACGCAATACTTTCTTCACCTCCAGAGCCGTCTCGCACCGTAACAGCAACGACTACATCGCCGCTGAACCCTTCTTCGGGAACTACTCTAAGTACGCTGTCTTGCTGGTTCTCGTCCAATAAAATACCTTGACCTTGGAGCAGCGCTGCTGAGATTACTGTAATACTGTCCGAGCAGGAATTAAACCCGAAAATCAGCGGTATCGTATCGGCACACTGCTTAGGCAGCTCTATGATATCTGTGGAAGAAGGGTCTGTCGGGTCGTAGAGTTCAAATTTATCGTCAAAACCACTGATGTACCCGTACAATCCAGTCGAGGTACCTTGCCCTGCAATAATCCCAACGTGGAATGGGGTAGGACACTCTAAGGTGAAGTTGTTGGTCAAAGTATTTGAACTTATGAATACACCTGACCAACTCGTATCATAAGCGCTTTGCTGCACCGTTACGTTCGGGTTGGAACTTACTGAAAGTCCATTGTATTCTAACGAAGCTACTGCACTGCTCGGTATTGTGACCATCGCTGCGGTGGCAAGGCCAGGAGCTCTGTTATATCTAATAAAATTTGATCCGGTACAGTTCACCTGTGGGATTTGTGCCATTCCCATTTCGGGCTCGTTGCCCACAGTACCTGTAGTGGCTTGGAATACGTAGATAGGATTGTTGCTTTCCACCACATAAGGACGTCCCGGTTGCGTTGCTAAGCCTACCATACTGTGGGTGATAGATTCACCAGCATTCGCGTTGGATAAAACAGTAACACCATCAACAGTAATATTGGTGCCATCTTCTGTGGCGATACACATGATGTAATCGTTCGGGTGGTAGGCCAAGCCTCGCAGCACTACATGTTTATTCCCGAGAAGTTCTACAGGAGTAACCTGATCTAATCCTGCATCGCCATGGTTGGCCGAAGCGTTTTTTAGGTGATTACCGCCAGCTGTCACTGCTATTGGTTTAGACGCTGTAATTCGTGTACCGAGCAGTTGCTGATCGTCTTCCATCGTACTAACCCAACTTTGCCCTTGGTTCAAAGTGAATACAACACTATCTGCGCCCGTTGTGAAAACATTGCCGTCCGCCGCATTGAGTTTAATTTCTGTGTTGTCCTCCATGGCCACGACACTGATGTAATGCATACCATGGTAGCCAAAGAATGTACCGCTAACTGTGGTCGTAATGAGCGTCTGGCTGGCGACATAGAACTCCTTCCCAAGCGCATTTCTGCCTTTGGCTGTGATGATTTCTTGGTTAAATGGCTCCACAATCTGCTCCGTCACGGTGATGGGTGCTGTAGATTCAATGAATAAGGCGTCTTTGTACCTTTTTGAGTTGGGCCAATTCAATTCTCTCGCTCCATAAGTGCTTAGAAGACCTGCAACAGGATTCGTAAAACTCAAGGTTGCAACGTTCCCGGAGGTCACTGTAATATTCTGAGAAAAGGAGGCATCGCTATTATAAACGTACACCTGAGCGCTCGGTTCAGTGGTCGAAAAATTCAGATTGATGTCGTGATCGCCACCTTCCCACTCTAGAAGTGGAGGTAGGACAAAGAACGTATCGCTCTGACCTTGAGCGAACAAGGTGCAAAACAATAGTATTGATACGGCGGTAATTCTCATTGCTCTAAATATAGTGTAAGATGTACACTTAATAAGGGTTTACACGCGTTTGTCTAGTAATTGTCCGATGCCTATTTTCGCAGTGCCTAGAGAGGTGCCTGAGTGGTTGAAAGGGCCCGCCTGGAAAGCTGGTATAGGTGCAAGCCTATCGAGGGTTCGAATCCCTTCCTCTCTGCAA
>CATAPZ010000155.1:0-5203 GCA_949486955.1 Cryomorphaceae bacterium
CTAATCTGACCGCGCTTCAAATTGAACGCAATGGCCTCGAATTCCTTGACGAAAACACCGCGCTGAATAGCCTTGTATTCTCCTCCTTTCTTGTTTGATCCAGGATCTTCACTATACAAGATGGCCATTGAAGAAAAGGACGTCCCGTTTTCGATACGCTCCTTTAATGATCTCAACTTGTCTATTACCTCCTGCTCTGCTTCTTTCGAAATCTCAGGATACTTCACGATTTGACTAAGCTCTACCTCTTCATTGATCAAAGGAATGCTGTCCTGTGGAAGGTTCTCGTAATACTCACGAACCTCTGAAGGGGTGACTTCTATACCTTCTACAACCGTCATTTGCATGCGTTGAGCCGTCAGCTGATCACTAATGAGCGTTCGCATATCTTCTTTAATTTCTACCACGGACTTCTCGTAGAATTCCTCCAACTTCTTCTGATCACCCATTTGCGCGATGAGCTGCTCAATACGGCGATCCATGTTAGATTCTACTTCTTCTTCGCCGACAGTTACCGAATCAATGGCAGCGTGGTGAATAAGTAGTTTTTGGAACAACAACTCTTCGAAGACCGCACACTCGCTGAGTTCTTCTCCAAAGTTTTGACGACGCATAATATCGTATTGCTCGTCCACCTCGCTCTTCAAAATAATATCACCTCCCACAATGGCTACGACACCATCTACGGTCTGCGATTGACCTTGAGCCATAAAAATGAACCCGAATACACTAAGGAATAAGTAAGTCGCCTTTTTCAATTGCATTTGCTATTATGTTTTCTCCGATGCGCTCAATAAGCTCCAGTCGGCGCTTGTTAAGAATCATCTTTCTTATGTTTTCACGCACATATTCTAGTGGCGAATAACTGTTTTCAATTCGTATGTCGTTCACACTGACAAAATACACCATAACTGTGTCCTCACAAGTAAACTTTGGTGTACGTTTTAGATAGCTGTACGGGTTGCTAGATTCCAAAGGGATATCATTGAGAAAATCGTCCAAAGGAACCCATGAAGAATCCGTGTATGCACTTTGTTTAGTGGCGAAAACTTCGATCCAATCCAAATACTTGCTCTCCTGGCTGCGGGATTTAAACCAGCGCTTTGCCTCTTTTATTTTCTGCGCCTCAAGCGGCACGGCTGTGTATTGTGCACGAACTATACTCTCTTTAAGCTCAAAATTGCTTTGATTCTCCTCGTAATAGGCAGCGACTTCTTCGTCACTGACATTGGTATCTAGGTTCTCACTTACATACCGTTCGATATAAGCATGTTTAAGTAAGTCGTTTCTGTACTGCCTTACAAGATCTTCGAAATCTCTTAAATCTGCCTTTAGATTGAATTCTGCAGCCTCAACCAATAATTCATTTTTCGCCCAATTTCGAGCTATGGTCTGAACAAGCGCTATACTATCCGCTTCAGCTAAAGTCCCGGCCTTTGGCAACTGGTCTTCAATATCCTCTAGCAAGAGTTCTTTCCCGCCTAGTTGTGCCACAACCTCGTCATTGCGCGTCAAAGTCTGACCGCAAGAAATAAGGCTTAGTGCAACTATGACAGGGATACATCTCATTAGTCAGCAAGCTCTGCGAAGAGTTTCTCTTTCACACTTTCGTTAATTGAAACCTCAAATTTGTCTTGTAAAGTAGCCACCCACTTTTCTTCAAGCTCGTTCTGATAGCTTGCAATCACTAAACCTTTAACTTCGTTCAGAGCTTTGGGTCCCGCAGGTAAGTAGTCTATAGTCTGTAACACAGCAAAACCTTCGTTGAAGGCAATTGGACCGTGAACACCTGGAGATATATTCCATAGGCTCGAGACTTCGGTGCCAATTAAACCCGTCCCCGTAATTTCTCGATTCTGAAACACCTCTTCGTCCTTCTGTTGCGCGGTACCTTCTGATACTGCAACAGCTAAGGCATCGTTCGAAGTCAAGAATTCATTGAGTTTATCTATTTTACCCTTAGTTACCCATCTCGCAATTTTCTTGGCGTCTTTCTCGTTCTGTGCTACCCATAGTTTATAGCTGATACGATCGTCCCAAGTAAAGTTGTTTTTGATCTTCTGGTAGTGGTTATAAATGCCCACACTATCCTTCGCTGCTTTATCCCAAACTTCCTCCTGGGTAAGGTCAAACAACAGAATTCCTTCACGGTATTCTCTTACCAAATTTCTGAAATCCGGGTATTTTGCCTCCAACTGACTGTCTTCGTAGGCAATAATGTTGTCATTGCTTACGACATTGAACAATAATCGAAGGTATTCTTCCACACCCTCAGCAGTTTGAGGTTTTTGATTTTTTGCCCAAAATGCGAGTACTGTACTTTGGCGTAGCTCAGCATCAGCATAGGTCGCTACTACTCTATCGGTTTTGACGCTTGGAGCTTCCCATTGGCCTGCCGCAAATTTCGCTGCATCGACCAGTGCAACTGTGCGTCTGTAGTTTCTTTCATTTACCGTGAAGTTGTAATTGCGCTTAAGCGTATTCACGAATTTCTTTGCGCCTACTTGACTTCTAGAATCGCGTTTTACCTTCGATTTGATCTCCTTCTCTAAGGACTCAAAATCAGGCAACGGCTTCTTTTCAATCAATTGGATAACGTGCCAACCAATATTTGTTTGGATCGGTGCTGAGAAGTCGCCCGGTTCCTCTAAAGCAAAGGCTGCATTTTCAAACGACGGCATCATTTTGTTCAATCCGAACGCCGGCATCTCACCGCCTCGATCTTTCGTTTTTCTATCTTCACTAAATGAGACTAATGCTCCGAATTCTTCACCGTTCTGCAGACGAGTATAGATCTCTTGCGCACTGCGCTCTGCACGCTGCTTTTCAGCCAATTTAGCCTTTTCACCAGCAGCAAAAAAGATTTGACGAACACGAACAGTACCGCTCGCCGGACGCTTATCAATCGTTTTAATCAAGTGGTACCCAAATTGAGAACGAATAGGTTTACTTACTGAACCGATTTCTTGATCGTATGCACCCGATTCAAAAGGGTATACCATATTGAAAACAGTGAAATAGCCTAGATCGCCGCCCTGCTTGGCACTCCAAGTATCTGCACTTTTAGAGCGCGCAGCATCCTCGAAAGAGAGTTTACCGCTCTCTATTTCATCGCGCAATTCCATCATAGCCTTGTACACGCGGAGCGTGTCCGACGGCAATGCACTAGAAGCAAGCTCGAACATAATGTGTGCAGCACGTACTTCTTGCGACATACGGCCGTAGGCTTCCTTGATCAATGCATCTTCAGATCCCGCATCACTTAGATATGGCTTTGCCAATTGCGCTCTGTACCCACCAAACTCTTTCACAAATTTGGCAGCGGTATCTCTCTTTTGCTCAAATGCCTCAGCAATTTTTAGTTTAAAACGCACATATAAATCCAAGTACTCTTCTGGAGTTTTTGGATCCACTGCATTTCCTACGCCTTTGTTTTTCTCATAAACGGCTTTGAATTCTTCTGCTGTAACGGTCTGGTTACCAACAGTAAACAATACTTCTTGAGCCTGAATTTGTACGCCAAAAAAACAGATGGCGATAAGAATGATTTTCTTCATCATTTATCTTCTACTATAGTTAGGAGCTTCTCTTGTAATACTAACGTTGTGCGGGTGACTTTCCTGCATACCTGCCGCCGTTATTTGAATAAAGCGGGCCGATTTTTTCAACGTAGGTACATCTTTCGAACCACAGTATCCCATCCCGGCGCGAAGTCCGCCGATGAATTGGTACATTACTTCCCCAACTTCTCCTTTATACGGCACGCGTCCAACAATACCTTCTGGTACTAATTTTTTGACATCGTCTTCCACGTCTTGGAAGTATCTGTCTTTAGAACCGTCTGACATGGCCTCTACTGATCCCATACCACGGTAGGTCTTGTACTTTCTACCTTCGTAAATAACAGTTTCACCTGGACTTTCTTTGGTCCCAGCGAACATAGAACCGAGCATCACACAGTCTGCGCCTGCAGCGAGGGCTTTAACAATATCACCGGTAAAACGAATTCCTCCATCAGCAATTACAGGAATACGTCCGTCAATGGCTTTTGCGACCTCCATTACTGCACTCAATTGCGGGAAACCTACACCAGCAACAATTCTTGTAGTACAAATTGAACCCGGTCCGATTCCAACTTTTACTGCATCAGCACCTGCCTCCATGAGGTACAAGGCCGCTTCTGGAGTTGCAATATTTCCCACCACTACATCAAGTTCTGGGAATTTGGCTTTCACGCTTTGCAAAGCTGTCACGACACCTTTAGTGTGTCCATGCGCCGTATCGATAATTACCGCATCTACACCACTTTCGTACAAAGCGCCTACGCGCTCTGCAACGTCTCCTGTAACACCTACAGCCGCTGCAACACGCAAACGTCCATATTTGTCTTTATTCGCGTTCGGTTTTACTCTGTTTTTCGTGATATCACGGTAGGTGATCAAACCTACAAGCTGATTCTTTGAATCGAGTACCGGTAATTTCTCAATCTTGTGTTCTTGAAGGATGGCCTCGGCTTGCTCCATAGTAGTATCAGGAGTGGCTGTAATTAAGTTATCCTTGGTCATTACTTCATCAATCAAACGATCGTTATCCTTTTCAAAGCGCAAATCGCGATTCGTAATGATACCTATAAGGTTTTTAGCTTCATTGATTACCGGAACACCCCCAATCTTAAATTCGGCCATCATAGCCTTTGCATCAGCGACTGTCGCATCTTTTAAAAGCGTAACTGGATCTAGTATCATCCCACTTTCGGCGCGCTTTACCTTACGAACCTCTATCGCTTGTTGTTCGATGGTCATATTCTTATGAATAACTCCTATTCCTCCTTCCTGCGCTATAGCAATAGCCATAGCACTTTCCGTCACTGTATCCATGGCAGCAGAAATGATGGGAGTTTTTAGCTCGATGTTACGAGTCACTTTGGAAGATAAATCCACATCGCGTGGAAGAACTTCTGAATAGTTAGGAACGAGGAGTACGTCGTCGTAAGTAAGGCCTAAGCCTATTACTTTGTTCGTTGAATCTGACATTGCAATTCCGATTTGAATTGCGCCCAAAATTAAGCAATTTCTACGAAACATTACGGGCGGCCATGGGCCGCCCGTAATGTTTTATGAAATCTTAACAATTAATAGAGCAAAGTGAAGTTGCCACGCTCCTCAATTGGCACATCTTCTATAGAACGATATTTCACGTAATA
>CATAPZ010000156.1:0-2618 GCA_949486955.1 Cryomorphaceae bacterium
CTTTAATTCGGCGTTGTTCAACGCACGACCGCCAACCCATACTTGGAAGCTGATGATGGACATATTCGTCTTCAACTGATCCGGCATCAATTTGAAGTGCTCAGAATCTTCTAATCTAGCCATAACGCCAGTGGCCCAACGTGTGATTATATCGTCCGTCTGCTGCGTAGACCAGTAGCTATATGCCTCCATTTCATCCAAGGCAATCTCCCAACGCAGGCGAAGTGATTTGTTTTCATTCTCCGGTAAGTGCTCGCGCATATTTTGCATGAACCACGGAACATCGTAGGCTGAAAAGAGTTTTCCATACGGCTCAATGATTGAGGCGTCTACTTCTTTCAAGCGCTCGCTCCATTTACGTGGAACCAGCATTGCCGCACAAAATGGTGGAGCCTGGAAGAATTTAGAACCGGTAAGCATGATCATCACATCTTTCTCAAGCAAATCGTGGATAAGCTTCGGATCTACGCGGAATTGACACAAATCGACCACCCACATGGTGCCATCGTTTGGATCAATGATATCAAGATCGTCTTTAATTCCAGATTTGGAACCAAATACCAACGACCCAACCACTGCAGCGTCTTTATTGGCTGATATGATTTCTTTAATCGCTTTACTCCGGTCTAGGATTTTTCCCTCCGCATCTCGAGCATCTAGGTAATGGACTTCACTTACGTGCTCCGGGTCTACAAAATCACCTTTCAAAATATGCTCACCGAACTGGTTGAAGTTCGCGTAAAAGCGTGTTTCAGACGCATAACCAGAACCGGAACCCAATTCCTCTGGACAGCTCACAATATTGATAAGCTTCTTGTTCGGGTTCAGCATCAACTGGAACATCAGCGGATAGTACACCAAATCCGAGCCGGACGGTCCGAAATAAATATCAAACGGCTCGTTGTTCTCACTACCGACCAGATCAATAAGTCGCTTGCTTTGTTTTTCGAGTAAACTCTCGTAGTTGAGCTCATCATACTTACCCAAGAACGCCTTTGCCACACTGTGCGAGCGCGGCGTCAACAAATTAGCGGTACAAGAACCCCGCTGCAATAATGTCTCGTATTCTACAGGATTGAGGTGGTATTTATTCCGGTTGGTTCCTTCGATCAGGTGCACACGTTCGTCACACCCTTGTTCTAAAATTTGACTGATTTCTGCCTTGCTAATCTTCCGGGCCATATCAATGCGTTGTGTTAGGCCCGAAAAATACCACCTAATCGAGGGATTATCAAGGTTAAGGCACCTTATTATTCCACAAGTTTTGGTAGTTTGGGGGTCCAAATAACGAGCACGACCTACTATGAAGCAATGGATGCCACTTTTGCGTACATGGATACTTCCAATCGCAATTTTATTAGGCTTGAATGTAGCCTTTTTAAGCCCAGCTTACCTCAGCGGCGATATTCTTGACCAAGACGATATTAAATTAGGCTATGCCAAAAGCAAAGAAATTCGTGATTACCGCGAGGCCTCGGGCGAAGAGCCTCTTTGGACCAATTCGATGTTTAGCGGCATGCCCACGGCACAGATTTCCACAAAATACGGCGGCAATATCTTTCAATACATCACAGGTGCCGTGAAAGCTATTGGAGGGACCACCTCCTCTACGTACATCATTTTCTATTTGATGATAGGTGGGTTTATTGGTCTTAGGGGTCTCGGCGTAAATCACTGGCTAAGCACCATTGGCGGCTTTGCTTACGGATATTCCGGATTCTTCATCATAGGTTACGCTGCGGGGCACAATGCCAAGGTAAATACTGCAGCTTTCATCCCCCTTATGATTATGGCACTACTGCTCATCTTCGAAAAGAAGAATTGGAAAGCAATGATTCTCATGGCCATTTTCGCGGGTCTTAGCATCCATAGAAATCACTTCCAGATCACCTATTATGCTGGCTTATTCATGGGTATTATCTGGATTACTTACTTCATTAAATACGCTCGTGAAAAGGCACTTCCAGAATTCGCTAAGCTCACTGGATGGCTACTAGTAGCCGCAGTTCTAAGCATCGGTCCTAACCTTGCAAACATGTGGGGGACTCAAGTGTACACGAAGGAAAGTATGCGTGGCGGGATTTCAGAATTGACCAATAAAAATCAAAACCAAGGCGAAGGTGGTCTTTCGTTCGATTATGCCATGGCCTGGTCCAGCGGTATTTACGAAAGTGTTGCTTTAGTCATCCCAAATGCTGCCGGCGGCGGTATGATGGTCGATTACTCAGATATGGGTACAGAAACTTTTGATCAACTCGTTCGCGCCTTCCGTCAGCAAGGAATGAACGCCAGTCAAGCCGAGGCACAAGCCAATCAATACATGGGTGCTGCTTTCATGAAGTGGACGGGAGAAAGCATGGGCAACGGCGCCTACTATGTGGGTGCAGGCGTATTTTTCCTCTTCTGCCTGGCCCTATTTACCGTTGGTGGAACGATGAGAAATTGGGTGTTGGCTTCCGGTATCGTCTTCCTGTTTATGGCTTGGGGGGCCAATTTTGAATCCTTCAATAAACTCTTGTTCGACGCACTTCCGCTCTACAATAAGTTCCGTGTTCCATCGATGGCGATGGTGGTGCTCTTTTTCCTTATTCCATTCTACGGCATCTATGGCCTGAACA
>CATAPZ010000157.1:0-8950 GCA_949486955.1 Cryomorphaceae bacterium
GCCTCATTCGAGGTTAGGGAGTGAAAAACATCGTTTGCAATGCCGGCACTCTGAATACGTACGGGAACGATATCTTCCTTATTCCAATCACCCATGGTCAATGCGATATGTACTTGTTCGTTCGTTTTCTGTTCAAACGCATGCAGTGTAAAGTGGCCATAAGGCGTATCTACTTCTGTTTTCTCTGCCAACTCAATCAAGCTCTCCTTTTCCATCCTAAAGGCTACCAAATCTTCAATGCTGATCACCTTGAGCTGATGCTTTTCAGCGATTTCTCTAAGTTGGGGAAGACGCGCCATAGTACCGTCTTCATTCATTATTTCTACGATAACGCCAGCAGGCGCTTTACCGGCAAGTCGCGCTAGATCCACAGCTGCCTCTGTATGCCCTACACGTCTTAAAACGCCACCAGGCTTTGCGATAAGGGGGAATATGTGGCCTGGTCGAGCCAATTGTTCTGGTTTGATTGTAGGATCAACAAGCGACTTGACAGTCATGTACCTATCGTATGCAGAAATTCCTGTAGTACATCCTTCGCCGATACGGTCAATACTCACTGTAAATGCCGTTTTGTTTGGATCCGTATTGTTTTGAACCATAGGTGGCAAGTCCAATTCTTCAGCGCGCTGCGGTAAAATAGGTGTACATATTAATCCACGACCTTCAGTCGCCATGAAGTTTATCATCTCTGGTGTTACACATTCTGCAGCTGCCACAAAATCACCTTCGTTTTCACGGTCTTCATCATCTACGACGATAACTACTTTACCATTGGCAATATCTTCTAAGGCTTCCTCTATGGTATTCAAACTCATTCTTGAATTCTTTTTGTGGGCTCCCAAACACTTGAGCTAACTCCTTTTAAAAAGCGAAAATGACCAATAAGCATGGCCGTATTCATGGCACAAAAGTAAGCGATAGGGCCATGTATCTTGAATTTAACCAAGAGAAACTGAATGGGAAGAAACGCTAATAGGACTAGTCCGTATATCTGGGTGATTGGATTCAATACTAAGGCAAGGAGTAAAACGATGATGATGTGCGGAGTAAACCAACGAAGAACCTTGTGTAAAAGGAAGGCATACCCCAAAGGCCAGAACTTTTTAATTAGCATACTTCTAAATCTTTTTAGATTTTGAAAATTGCCCAATGATATTCTTATTTTTCTCTTGAACTCCTCGTCGAGTGACGTACTAACCTCTTCGTAACCAATGGCTTTTGGATTAAAAGAGATTTGATAGTCATCGACCAAAAGCTGCATGGTTTGAAAGAAGTCTTCCATGAAGGTCGCTTTAGGTATAGGCCTCCACAAGTTCTTGCGAATGGCATACAGGCCACCTTCCATGCCCAAGCAAAATCCAAAGCATTGGCTTTCGCTTTGTCGAATGGCATTTTCGAGATTCAAATAGGCTCCTTCAGTTCTAGCAGTGTTGTTCGATGCTTTACCACTATATGTAAGCGCTCCTGCTACAGCAGCCACCTTTTGGCTATGAAAAGATGCAATGAGTTGTACAATAGTATCTTCTTTAAAGATGATGTTTGCATCGGTCGCAATGAGAATACTACCCGTTGCTTTTTCAGCCAAAATGTTCATGATTCCAGATTTTCCTGTACGCTTTGTTGTCCGGTACAGGTGCAAACTGGGGTATTTCGATTGAAGCGAGGTGATGATCTCGTCAGTACCATCGTTGCTCTGATCGCTGCCTATATATACAGAAACCTTTGTAGCGTTGTAGTCCGTAGCGTAGATGCTATGAATCTTTTCTTCAATGACCTCTTTTTCGTTGTAGGCAGCAAAAATGATAGAGACTTCCGGCTGGAATTCCAGATCCTGAGGACCTTGTTTTGATTTACGAAGTCGTAACAATCGCAAGGCAGGGTATAGACCATAGGTTAGCCCAATGAGGACTGTACTTATCAATGCTATAGTTGCACCTAGTTGGGCCATGCGGAAAGAATTGCTTGAATGGAGTTTGCGCTGCTAAATTTACGACTTATATCCTCGTGCAGTGCCTCTGCAACCGCTGTTGCTTTTGCCGAATCGGTACACAATTTCACAACCTGTTTAGCGAAGGATTCGGCATCATCTGCGATAGGTATGATGCTATCCGATGCACTGTAAACACCTTCGGCACCAATACTTGTCGATACCGTTGGAATACCGAAGCTTCCGTTTTCCAATAATTTAATTCGAACGCCGGAACCGCTGAGTAGCGGGATTACGCTAATTCCGTGGTTTTTAACAAATTCCTCAGCACTTGTTACTCTCCCGTGAACGGTTACTCCAGGTAGGTTTACGTTCATTAAGTGTGACGGTGTTTTATTGCCCGCTAAATGAAACTCAATACTCGGGTCTGAAGCGTACACCAGTGGCCAGACTTTTGATAAGAACCACTCGACAGATTCTAGATTAGGCATCCAGTCTAGGGCGCCAAGAAAAAAGCACTTCTTTTCTTTGATTTCGCCTGACCTAGAGATTGAAGCAACAGATACGGGAACAAAGAACGTTTGAGCGTTTAGTGCTACAAACCAATTCGAATCTACCGGACTAATGCTCCAAACGGCATCTACCTCTCTTGTAAGCATCTCCTCGAATTTCTTCAATCGTTGCGCTTGAAGATTCAAGTACCATTTTTTCAATGCAAAAGATTCGTTTTTCGTAGTTCGTTCCCAAATAAGGTGTTCAAGGTTGTGTGCACGTAATACAACTCGATTTCCAATACGTTGCACATCATATAGGTAATCACCCATAAAAGCCCCTTCCAAGATCACGCTATGAAAAGTACCACTTTCAAAGCTCTTGAGCCAATGCTGAACTTCCGGCAAATGGAACCGTACGGTATGAAAAGGACGTTTTGAAAAAAGCAGGTTACTAAATCCGTTAAAGACTGTAGGAGAAGTATTTGCCTCGAATGTTTTCAGCGCTATTTTCTCTAAAACATTCTTTGGGAAATCTTCGATATTTTTTCTGTGCTTGATGGTATTAATAGCACCATAGGTGATGTGACAGTCGCCCATTTCAATTAGATTCTCCAACAAGCGAGCCATAGCGATCGAACTTCCGTCCTTGGCAGGGTAGGGCACCTTGTTTGAAAGTATGAGAACTTTACGCATTAGCCTTGCCTTTACGCAGTTTCGACGAAATGATATTGAACCATTCTCCCGAAAGCAATGCTCGATCAGTTGAAGCACTATAGGTAAGCCACAATGCTACAGGGGCAAGAATGATAGACGGCAGCCAACTCGCTAGCTCAACATCCATGAGCATTTCTCTACCCATTTTTTCGAAGGTAGTATTGAGTATATGGAAGATGAGGAAGGCTATGGTGCTAATGACCAGTGGCAAACCAATACCGCCCTTTCTAATGATACTACCCAATGGAGCTCCAATAAAGAACATGATTAAAACGGCAACGCCAAGTGCATATTTCTTGTAGTATTCAATCCAATGACGCATGTACATTTCTTCGCGCCAATCCATTTCCCGCTGTTGTTGGCGCAAGTAGTCAAGGTTGCTTCTGGCCAAGCGAATGGCGTTTTGTGACGCTCGAATACGCATACCGCTAAGCAGATTCTTCATAAGGTTGGGCTTGAGCACTTCGGGCTGTCCAGTACTCACGTCGACGTAATCGAATTTGTACTTACCATTCAGGTTTTTTTCAAAGTGCGCTTGTCGATTCTTCATCTGTTCTTCAAGCGTGTCTGTCTTGGCCAACAGCTGTGAGGTGTTGAGCATCATAAAGTCGCGCCTTCTTGTCTTATAGAGGTCGTCGTTTGAAAATCCGTCCAAGGGAAAGCGGATGTAGGCAGTATCGAATGCGCTTCGTGCCCACGGCATTTTTCTGCGCTCAGCTCTGTCCTTTTTGACGATGTCCTCATAGGTTGAACCGTCGTGAAGCTCTATTTCCAGATATCTGCTCCCACCAACGGTTCGCATGATGCCTGAGGCTGCTGTAAGTACCTTGTGATTTCCCTTTTTATTCTCTTTGTGGTCGTAGATGTAAATGTCCCGGAGTAATTGTTCCTCGTCGCCTTCTTTTTCGCCGATTTTAATGCTGTAACCTTCAAATCCATTGTAAAATATCCCTGGTGTGATATGAAACGCAGGTTTACTTTTTGAGATATTGACCAATAAACTTTGCCCTTTTAAATTGGCCACTGGAATGACATTGTTGTAGAAGAAAAAGGCACCTACAGCTATTAGAATGTTTAATATTATCAAGGAACGTATACCACGAAATAGAGAGATGCCTGAACTCTTCATGGCGGCCATCTCGTAATGCTCGCCAAAGTTACCAAAGGTGAGTAGGGAGGCGAATAAAACACTTACTGGAAGGGCAAAAGGTACTACACTGGCTGCCCAATAGAACATAAGTTCAAGGATGGTATACCATTCAATCCCTTTACCAGCAAGATCGTCGATATATTTCCAGACCATTTGCATCAAAAAGAAAAAAACCATGATCCCTACAGTAGGAATCAATGGTTTTATAAAGCTTCTTAAGACGTACAGGTCTAGTTTATTCATCTCTAAAGTCGGTAATACCCCGAGAATTCTGCACTGTTGATATCAAACATGGATGCATCTAGCGCTGTATTCACTTGGTAAGTATCTACCGTAAATATGTTATTGGATCCGTTGTTGCCGAACTGAGTGTAGTTGTCAAGCAACATGGTATTCATATTTACGCCAATTAAAATTTCCTTTACTTCTTCGCTAGTAACGGGTTTGAGTCGGATGTATTGTATGGTTTTGCCTTTTTCAGTGGCTCTTCCCGCCATTTTGTAGCTGTAACCGTTCTGATAATTTTTGAGAATATCTGCCGGGGCTAGGCTAGTTTCTTCATCCGTAGCTGCAACTTCGATCTCTTCGTCCTCCGGATAGATGAGATATGCTTTAGAACCGTCTGACAAAAACTCAAAGGCATTTGTCTTTACCCGAACCTTTTGGCCAATAGCGAATAGTTCCCCGTTGGAACTGCGCTTTTTCATCCCACCATTACTAGGTACTTCAATAGTATTGGTAAAAGTGATGTGTTGCGTCTCTAGTGCTAGCGTACTTTCATACACCTGGTTCAACAACTTTTTAGCTTCCTCGTGACTTTGTCCCAAAGCAAATAAAGGAAGTAATAGTAGGGCGATAAATCTCATGTGGCGCAATTTACGCATCTCCTTTCAATTTCTGTTCCAATGCGAACTCATCTGGAACTAAAACTTGTCTTGCCTTAGATCCTTCAAACGGACCTAGGATCCCAGCGGCTTCTAATTGGTCCACAATGCGTCCTGCTCTATTGTAACCTAGCTTGAGTTTACGTTGAATCATAGAGGTGGATCCTTGCTGGGTTGCGACCACCAAACGCGCGGCATCTTCAAAGAGTACATCGCGGTCTGAAGGATCTATATCACCGACACCGCCGCCTTCTTCGCCGACATATTCCGGCAATTGATAGGCCGTAGGGTAGGCTTGCTGATTCCCAATAAAGTCACATATTTCCTCGACCTCCGGCGTATCTACAAAGGCACATTGGAGACGAATTAAATCGGATCCTTGAGAGAAAAGCATGTCTCCTTTACCAATGAGCTGATCTGCACCTCCTGCATCCAAAATGGTTCTTGAATCAATCTTCGAGGTGACTCGGAAAGCTGCGCGGGCTGGGAAGTTTGCTTTGATGATACCCGTGATTACATTTACTGATGGACGCTGAGTAGCAACGATTAAGTGAATACCAATAGCACGCGCAAGTTGCGCGAGACGGGCAATAGGCATCTCAACCTCCTTACCAGCGGTCATAATAAGATCGGCAAATTCATCGATCACTAGAACGATGTAAGGCAGGAAGCGGTGTCCCTCTTCAGGATTCAATCGGCGTGAAATGAACTTCGCATTGTATTCTTTGATGTTACGAACCATGGCTGATTTCAACAGTTCGTAACGATTGTCCATTTCAATACAGAGGCTGTTTAAGGTATTTACCACCTTGGTGGTATCTGTTATGATGGCCTCGTCTGAATCTGGAAGCACCGCGAGGTAATGACGTTCAATTTTGTTGTACAAGGTCAATTCCACCTTCTTTGGATCTACCAACACAAACTTGAGTTGAGACGGGTGTTTCTTGTACAATAAAGACGTGAGGATGGCATTCAAACCAACAGACTTACCCTGACCTGTAGCACCGGCCATCAATAAGTGTGGCATCTTAGCGAGATCAAAGACGAAGTTTTCGTTGGTAATAGTACGCCCCATAGCCACTGGTAATTCCATATCCGCCTGTTGAAAGCGCTTGCTTGAAATGACCTGCTTCATGCTGACCATCTGAGGCTTGGCATTCGGTACTTCTATACCAATAGTTCCTTTACCTGGGATTGGGGCAATAATTCGAATTCCCAATGCCGCTAGACTCAAAGCAATGTCGTCTTCAAGATTTTTGATCTTAGAAATACGAATACCTGCTGCTGGCACAATCTCATAGAGAGTCACCGTTGGACCAATAGTCGCTTTAATTTCCTTAATTTCAATGTTGTAGTTCCGTAAAGTATCTACAATGTTGTTTTTATTTTTCTCGATCTCTTCCTTGTCGAAGGTGATCTGACCGTCGCCGTACTGTTGAAGTAAATCAATGCCAGGAAGTCTGAATCTGCTCAAATCTAGGGTAGGGTCGTACTCTCCAAAATCCTTGACTTTTTGATTTATTTCCTTCTTGGTCGCCTCTTCTTCCTTGTGCACCTCGACCTTCACATCGAACTCATCTGTTTTTTGAGCAGGATCATTTGAAACGAGAACTTCACTAGTTTCAGGTTGTGGGGCCAATTCAACTTTCAATTCTTCCTCCGGCTCATCCTCAACCAACTCCGTTTTATAAGTAGGCTCTTGATCAGAGTCCTCTTTATCAAAAGAAATAGTTTGTAGGGATTCTTCGTCTTCAGCCATCACGCTGTCTACAGCAGCTTCATCGGGTGCTTCAGCATTGGTAGCTCTTGAAGGAAATTTCAACTGGCTTACCTTAAAGGCGGCAATAACATAAAGTGCGGCACAGCCTATCAATAATAGGTAAATGCCCACCGCGCCTAACTTTAGGCCTAATAGATGGGCAAGATAGTATGCGGTGATACCTCCCAATACTGTCGGGTGGCTTGAAACAAGTGCAGAAATAAACACACTTATGAGCAGACCAGTAATGATGACGTGATTTAATAAACCAATCGGCTTGAATCTTCGAAACTCAAAAGCATATCGCAATCCCATGGCAAAGACGTAAAATGCTACCAAGAATCCTGCTACACCAAAACCACGAAGCATTAAAACCCAACCAATGCTGTGTCCAAGCGTTCCGAAGAGATTTCGGGCGACAAGGTCCTGCAGCGCTTCATTATTAGCAGTATTCAAACTAAAATCTGCGGACCAATTCCAGAGAAAACTCAATTGTGAGAAGAACAGAAAGGAGCCAATAAAAACGAGCATTACCCCCAAGAAGATTTTCGTTGTAGGGTCGTCAGATACTTCTTTTACTCCTAGGCTTGCCTGCTTGATTGCTCCAACAAATTTAGGAGGATTGTTCTTTTTGGACGCGGTTTTTCTCTTGGCCATAGTTTCAATTGTAGTACTATCAAAAATAATTGGTTAGGCGTTAGTAAAAGCGCCTAGTTTCATAGCGTTATCAACACTTTTCATCTATTTTTGTCGTCCATTAACCCATCACATGCAAATACACCCAAATATTAAATCAGAGTACGCAAGATTACGATCAGTAATGGTTGGAATTGCACGTAAAATGGGCCCTAAACCAGCCAAAGAAGATTGTTACGACGCTAGAAGTAGAGAAAGCGTAGAATTAGGAACGTATCCAGAAGTGGAAGATTGCATAGTACAGATGAATTCTTTGGTGGAAAAGCTCGAGTCGCTCGGGGTGGAAGTGCTACGTCCAGATGTACTCGATGCAACCAATCAGGTGTTCACAAGAGACATCGGTTTTATCATCGACGACCAATTCATTTTGCCAAACGTCATTAAAGATCGAGCAAGTGAGGCTAATGCCATGGACGCGCTTCTAAGCAGAATACCTTCTGCAAATATCATTATGATGCCGAGCGGTTGCTATGCAGAAGGCGGTGATGTCATTGTGCATGAGCCTTTTGTCTTTGTGGGTGTAAGCAACGAGGAAACTTTCGATAAATATAAAACGGCAAGAACGAACACTGCAGGATTAGAGTACCTACAAGATGAATTTCCAGCCTATGATTTCAAAGGGTTTGAACTTCTAAAGAGTGATGTCGACCCCCGTAAAGGCTCACTTCATTTAGACTGTGCCTTTCAACCCTTGGGCGATGCACTATTGCTCGCACCTCATCTTTTCAAGAATGCTGCAGATGTAAGGTGGATTGAGTCTCAATTCGGCACGGATAGTATTTACTATTGTACCGAAGAGGAAGCTTACGATCTCCACACCAACGTATTTAGCATTGGGCCTAAAGAAGTATTGATTAGCGCTTCGGCGGGCAGATTGAAGAATTGGTTAGAAGAAAGAGACTACACGGTCCATTCAATTACTTACGATGAAGTTGTGAAGATGGGCGGTTCATTGCGCTGTAGTACCATGCCATTAGAACGCGAGGAATCATGACGAAGAATGCTACAAATACCATTCTCATGGTTCGTCCTATTCGCTTCGGGATGAACCCTCAGACTGCTGTTGACAATTTCTACCAGCAGCAGGACGCTGCAACAGATGCAGCTCTTGACAATACCAAGGCACAAGCAGAATTTGATGTATTTGTTTCCAAACTGCGCGCTGTCGGGGTGGAGGTTTTGGTCGTTCAAGACGACGAGCAGCCGCATACACCCGATAGCGTATTCCCAAACAACTGGATAAGTATGCACGAGGACGGCTGCGTTGTCCTCTATCCAATGAAAGCGGAGAATAGGAGGTTAGAGCGTCGCTCTGATATTGAAGAC
>CATAPZ010000158.1:0-25618 GCA_949486955.1 Cryomorphaceae bacterium
GGGATAAATACACGTCCATCAATTCGTACGATATCAGCTAAGAAATCGAAATCGTAGTCTCGATTACAAATGGTATCGGTGATGGTTAAGGTGACATTTTCTAATCCCGATTCAGGGTACCTGAACGTTGGAATCATACCGGTATCCGGCGTTCCACTGAAGTCCCATTGGAAGATCATGGTGCTGTCCACATTGGTGTATACCACATCTACACCCCCGTACCTGCAGCTGTCTGTAAATACATTAACGGTGGGGACATTAGCATCGTTGTCAAACACTATGGTGTGGACGGTTTGTGAGCTTACATCACAGAATGAATCGCGCGCAGTGATTGTAGTAATGAAGGTACCCGTAGATGGGTAGGCGTGCTGAACCGTTTGATTCGTAGTCACTAGAGAAGACCCGTCGCCAAAATTGAATTCAAAGTAATCTGCATCTCCAAGGCTTTCAGTAAATACCACTTCCTTGAATAAATCACAGCTCACATAATCTGGTGTCCACAGGGCTGTTGGGAAGTTGGCTGTATCGTGTTCAATAGTTATGTAAGTAGTATCGTAACTGTCACACACCGTATCAATCGCGACAAGCATTACCTCGTAAGTCCCAAGATTCGGGAACGTAACTACAGGTTCGTCCAGATTAGAAGTATCGCCTTGGTCGAAATCCCAGAAATAGGCATTGGCGTTCACGCTGCTGTTTGACAGGCGAAGGGTCAACTCGTAACAGGTAGTATCTATGAGGTAATCAAAATCGACATCAGCGATCGCCTCTATACCCGTTTCAAAGTCCAACTTAATCACTCCGAGATTACAATTACTGCTGTTATTAGTTTGGGAGAATGCCCCAGGTGTGGTTGGAAGGTCATCGTTACCCCCGCACCCCGCACATACTGCTTGGTATATTCTACCTCTATCGTCGAAGCGAGAGGTTCCGCCATCCACGTGTTCTGCGCTCGAAGCACCGCCAAAATAAGAGCCGTATTCGAACGAAGTAAAGTTTTTACCAAGCACCATAAAGTAGAAGTCCGAACCGTTGGTAGCCGTCTGAAGTGCATCTGAGCTTGTAGGCAGCTGATCTACAGAGGTGGGTACAAAACCCGAATTGGTGACACCTCCCCAGCCCGAAAGTAGGATATTTAAACAATCATCGACATTGAAGGCCGTTGGAACGAGGTTAATCGTGCCTTGCGGTGAGCCAAAGGCAGTAGAGGCCATGCTTGTGCTTAAATCTGCACTAATCTTATGAATGAACTGCTTCCTGTATTGCGGAGTTCCCCAGGAACCTGCTGTGATTGGATAGTTTCCAAAGGTTTGCCCAAACACAAATACATTCCCAAGTTTATCTACATCCAACAAAAAGGTTTGATCATAATCAGAGGTTCCTACGTACGTGCTCCTCGTTAAACTTCCTAAAGCCGCATTAAATCGAGCCACAAATCCGTCCTCTGCGGTACCTTGTTTACTGCTCTTGTAAGCACCAGTGGTTGATGGCAAGTTATTCCCTTCAGTACCGCCGCACATGTAGACATTTGAGCCGCGTACTTTAACGCTGTATCCCGCATCATCCGCTGTGGAGCCGTAATAATTGCTCCATTGAATGGCTGTTCCCGAGGGATTGAGCTTGAGGACCACTGCATCTTGTCCACCTGCCTTTGAACAGCTTGTGCAGTTGGTGGTAGGGAAGTTTGTACTAGTGGTTGATGCTGTTATGTAGATGTTATCGTTGTCGTCAACCACAACTTCACCTCTGGATGCGTCGCCGTAGTTTTTATTGATGTTCATGTTGATCCCGTCATTACCAGTACCACCCAGATAGGTGGAACTCAGTAAGGCAGATCCAGTGGCGTTAAAGCGGGTAATGAATATATCTGAATCTTCGAACTCATAACCGTTGACATTTACCGTAGCGCCACCGGCATTTGAAGATTGTATGGCGTTCTGTGTCGGGAAGTTTGTGGAGCCTGTAGTTCCCATAATGATAAGTTCTCCATTGGAGTTGACCACCATAGAATGCGGATGATCACTTTTCGTTCCGCCCAAATAGCTCGCGTAGAGTAGGGTGTTTCCGTTGGGATCAAATACACTAACGGTTACGTCTGGTAAGAACGCTTGAAAGGGACCGCTTGAACCGTTATAACCCGTTTGGAATGATCCAACCGTGCTGACATAGCCTGTTGCAAAGGCCACTCCGCCGCCGTACAATCTGCCTTGCTCATCGTAGGTTGCGGTAAACCCCCAATTATCAGTTAGTGAACCGCTAAAAGAGGTGAAAATTAACTGAGGGTCGATCACGAGACTGTCGAGGGTGTAGGCAATGGACTCAACACCGAAGGAAATCTGTCCATTGTACAATTCGTACCAACTACCGAAGTCTATGCGTTCGCCGTTCTTCCATCCCCATGAAATAGGGTTGCTTTCATAAAATTGCCCTACCGAGGTATGAACGATTAGATGTCCTTCAGGATGCACTTCTACTGAGGTAGCACCGTTGTACTTCCAATGAATATTGGCTAGAGCCTGTGGATCACTCAAATGCCAATCGTATTTTAATTGACCGTCTTGGGTATGGAAGTCGAGCAGGGCGTTAGGGTATAAGCTTTGATAAGTTAAGCCTCTAGCGGGCTCTACTCCTGAGCGCCATGCATCTGGGTTATCTCCTAAAAAGTAGTTGTGTTTGAATCCTGCCAAATCATGGCCGACGGCAATATCCTCTGCAGCTCCGAGGAATTCCATATTGAGTACATGAAAATTTAGATCGCTTTCGTGATGCGATAGACCTGCCTCGTGCATGTCATGGCTGTGTAAATCTTCAATCTGTGCTGCATCCTTTAGCACAAATTGAATACTGTTGTCTTGGAAAAACAAGGCACCATATTTCAGCGGCATTTTATGCGTGAATGCTTCATTCCACTGCCCTTCGTTAGGAATAAAAAGTGCTTCTTGCCCAAACGTATTTGTACAAAAAAGCGTCGCAATCAAAAAGCACCAAAGGGATTTCCGCATGAATCTAAATTAACCAAAAAGCGTGCCTATTCTATAAGATGACCTTCGAGAATCTGTTTTGTTCTTCCGTTCTGTAAATAGAAGAGTTTCTGTTGACGTCCTTCCTTTAATTTTAGGCGCTTTCGAAGTTCTTTAGCGGTAATCTTCGATCCTATCGATTCTATGGCGTAGGCGCCCTCTAACTGTACTTTTTTTAACGAGGAGAAGCTCGACTTTATTTCGAACACTTTGTAGAACGGACTAGGGCTAGGGAGCCTATTGCTCGTGTATAGAGTTCCAAAGATTAGTCGTTCCCATTCCAACTGTTGAGCGAGAAGAGAATGCAAATTGCTTTTGTTTAAGCCCGAGGAAGGTTGGATCATATATTTTTTCGCTGTTTGCACCGGCTGGACGATTGAAGGTATTTGTCCTCCGGATACCTCGATTAAATTCTCCGCTTCGATCAATGTAATACCCACCTCACTTGAATTCTCGTTTCGTTGAACAGTAAGCACCTCTTTGCATTCGCCTTGGTACTGCACAATAACAAGCTCATGAAGGTTCTGAAGTTCATGCATACAAGCTTTTAGATCAAGCATAGGGCTGTGTTTCGCAACAATGCACGCTGATAGGTTCAGTAGCTCTTCTTGAAGGTCGATTAGATTTGGCGTGCCTTCTGCAATACTGAATGTTTTCTTATTTGAACTGCGTCTATCTGGATCTAGATATATCGTTAGTTCATTTGACGCTATGTCGTGGGTTGAAATCCAGTCTTTTAGCTTTTGTACTTCAAAGGCACCAGGAATGATATCTGCTTCAGGTAAATTGTGTTTCAACAGGCGAGCAAGAGGGCGGTTTTGCTCAAAGCAGAGGTGCTTCAAACACTGGACAGCGTTGAGAATGGTTCTACTATCTATGCCCATTCCTGCACACAGGTCAGCAGAATACGGGGTTTGGAAGAAACGGGCTTTGACGGCAGCAGTTTTCAAAGAAGAGCTTTGTTCTAGACCTATCCCGCTAGGAAATATCCAACGTTCTTGAAAGAGCTCGCGGAATTTCCCGGCGTATTTTTTCTTGGCCTCGATTTGTGCTATTGCAGAGGAATACGGCTCATTCGAACCGTATTTTAAGCGTAAGTCTGTTGTATTTATGGCAGAATTGGATTCAATCCATGCCCAAAGTTCATCATTGAATACCTCAGGATTTACCCCAGAAAGCGGACGGTCATTACTAGCCATCAATAGTTTTGATAACCGTGTTGTATACAATCCTTCCGATGCTGTAAACAGGCACGGCAATGATCATTCCACCAATGCCCAACAGTGTACCGGCAATGGAGATGACCAAAAAGATTTCCAAGGGATGTGCGCCAACACTATTACTGAAAATAAGTGGCTGAAAGAGAACATTGTCCAACACTTGTACTAAACCAAATAGGCCAATGAGAAGGTAAAGGCTTTGAACGAGATTGACGCTTGTATCTGGATCAGCTACACCTGCAGCATATAATTGTCCCAATCCTAAAAGGATACCTAGGGCAGCACCAATAATTGGTCCTACATAAGGAATGAGGTTGAATACTGCTGCGCACAGGGCGAGCACGATCGCACCTTCAACGCCAATAAGCGTCATCCCTAGGGCTAGTAAAATAAAGATGGCGGTAATTTGAAAGAGAATACCAAAGCTGTAACGAGTCACCACGGTTTTGATTTGAGGCGTCATCGTATCCACTTTGTCGTGGTACTTTTTTGGGGTAATAGAATCGACAAAACGGTGTGCCAAATCTTGTTCTCGGAACAAGAAGAAGGAGATGAAGGTGATGGAGAAGAGCCCTATGATGAATTGGCCCAAACCACCAACAACACTACTTAAAACGGTACTAATTGCTTCCATGGAAGCAAATCCTTGCAACGCATTATTAATCTCGGTCAATTCCGCTGCTGTATCAATACCAAGGGAGGTGAGGAGTGCGTCAAGCTGCTGCCATTCGTCTTGTAAGCTCACTAGAAGCGCATCGTATTCTATGGTTCCTATGAAGCTAAATTCTTCGATAATCACAGGGAAAAACCATGTGGCTAAACCCATAACAATTCCCGCGAGAACTAGCAAAGTGATGGTCGCCTTTAACGTTGCATTTAAATAAGAACCTACCTTTGGAATGCGTCCCAAAAGGGCAATAAGAGGCCTTCCTAGAACGCTGATGTACAAAGCGATTACGCCATACACTAGGATACCTTGAATGAGAAACAGTGCATACCCTAGCAACGCAATCAAGAGGATTTGTAGGACCGATTTAGTCAGCGGTTGAAGTTTGAATTCCAGCATTGTTTAGTGTCTTACTATTGCCCAATGTACCAAGTTTGCACCCATTTTTAGTGCTTTATCGCGTTTTTCCTTCGGGTCGTTATGCACCTGAACATCCTCCCAGCCATCGCCGAGGTCGCTTTCTACGGTCAAAAGTGCGACGAGTTCACCTTGGATGAAATACCCGATTGCTTTTGGCTGTTCATTGTCGTGTTCGTGAATTTTGGGTAATCCATCGAATTTGAAAAGCGTATTGAAAATAGGGTGGCTGCTTGCGACATTGACTTTTTTTGCCTGCGGGAAACACAGATCTAACTCGTTTTCGGCAAACTCCTTCATTCCGTAGTTGTCATCAATATGCAAGAATCCTCCACGAAGGACAAAATCGTTTAAAATTTGGCGTTCTTCTTCGTCAAAAACGATTCTGCCGTGTCCAGTGGCATGCAAAAAAGAGACGCCAGAAGGAAGTACTTCTCGAAGCGTTAGTTCGCTGGTTGCTACAGAGGTTTTGGCTCCAGTGGCAGCGTTGTAGAACTCGCTGAGGTTTTCTAGGGCGGTAGGGTTGGCGTACCAATCCCCGCCACCGCTGTATTTCAGCAAACCGAGTACCTGTCCGGATAGCGAAAATTGACCCATGAAAACTAGCGCGAAAATCAAGCGTTTACTCATGGTATAAATATACACGGAGTTTGGTAGAATATCTTTAATCATTGCTTTGAACATCAGGAATGATTTCGCGTTATTTTTGACATATGAAGCGAAGATTACTACTGATTGTTGCAGTACTATTTGCTTTAGGCCAAAACCTAAAAGCCCAGTGCATCCAAAGCACCCCCTACACCGAGAACTTTGACGGTTCCTCTTGGCAGGGGCCTAGCTCTTGGAACAACTCAGGTTCTATCCCAAGTTGTTGGACGAGAAACATCACTACAGCCAACTACTTATGGATGGCTTCCGACCCAAGTTTTGCCAATACCTTATCGGGACCGGATGGTGATCACACCACTGGAACAGGGGGGTATGCATTTGCTGAAGGATGGTCTTCAGGGGCATCTTCAAATGCGACGGTTACGAATCTCATTACGCCACCCATTGATTTAAGTGGAGATACTTTACCTCGTCTAGTGTTCTATTATCATATGTACGGTTCAGATGTTGAGTGGCTCAATGTCCGTGTGCGCGTGGTTGGAACCAATACATGGGTGAATCTGCATACCATTAACTCTACGACAGCGTCTAATCAATTTTCTTCCCAAACCTCACCGTGGCGTAAGCATACAGAATCGCTCTCTCAATTTGCCGGAGATACCGTCCAAATCCGATTCAATGCGAAACGTGATGTGAATTTTTCTTGGTGGACCAACAGTCGCATCGCGATAGATGATATTGCCGTAGAAGAAACGCCTTCGTGCGATCAACCGCTCAATCCAGTAGCCTCTTCAGTGACCTCGAGCAGTGCGTCTATCAGTTGGTCTTCCTTGAATTCTAACACATTAGGTAGCCAGATTCAATTTGCCAGTGGTACAACTGGCATCGCCAACGGCACCATCAATACGTATTCGAGCAATCCTGCGACGATGTCTGGATTGAATCCCAATACAAACTACAGAATACGAGTTCGTGAGATCTGTGCCGTAGGAGATACGAGTGTATGGTCGAACCTTGGAACCTTTACCACCGGGTGTAGCAATTACATAGCGCCATATACAGAAGATTTTGAAGGCTCTGGTTGGGGTCCTTCTTCGGTTTGGAATGTACAAGGAGATATTGATCAGTGTTGGATTACCCAAGGTGCCGCTCAAAAGTTTTGGACCGTGGGCCCGCCTGTTTTCTCTTGGACTCAGACAGGCCCGTCCGGAGACCACACCTCAGGCAGCGGTCAATATGCCTACCACCAGAAGACATCGACTTTGGCTTCGGGTACGGATCCCCGTTTAATCTCACCTTGGATTGATTTAGATACCTTGAGTTCCCCTGAGTTAAGTTTTTGGTACCATGGTTACGGCCAGCAAATGGGTGATCTCGACGTATACATTCAAAAGCAGGGTGGAACTTGGTCTTCGCTTTGGGATACATCGGGATTAACACATGCTTCGTCTTCAGCGGCTTGGCTTGAACATATCGCAGATTTGAGCGCCTATGCAGGAGACACTGTCCGGGTACGCTTTGATTACTCGGCTTCTTCAGGTTCATTTTACACGCAATTCGCGCTTGACGATATTAAGATTGATAACGCTCCTTCGTGCGCAAAACCTAAGAACACAGCCGTTACCGCGGTTGGTGTCTATGTTGCTCAGCTTGATTGGGTAGGCGGAGGTGCCTCGAACTGGCAAATTAGATACAGAGCATTGGGAACCTCAGCATGGAGTTGGACCACGTCGTCTACCTCAAATAAAGGAGTGCCACAGCTCAATGCTCAGACGACTTACGAATGGCAAGTGCGCGATTCTTGTGGAACCGGTGATGTAAGTCTATGGGTTGACGGTCCTGATTTCACGACGAACTGTTCGTTTTTTACGGCACCTTTCACAGAGAACTTCTCAAATTCAAGCAAATGGCCAACAGTAGACTTTACGAACACCACGGGCGGCGTTGATCCTTGTTGGTTGCGTTCAGATACTGAAGATTTATTCTGGACGGGTGGTAATTCTTCTACAGTTCATTATTCTGGCACTGGGCCTTCTGGTGATCATACTACCGGTACAGGCGGCTATGCTTTTACGCGTAGTTCAAGTCCGTGGACCGCTACGACCGATACCGAATTGAGGACACCACTGATTGACCTCGATACTTTACAATCTCCAGAGTTGACTTTTTGGTACCACATGTTTGGACCTGATATAGATAAACTTCGAATTTTTGTTAAAAAGCCTGGTACCCCAGCGGTATTAGTGAATACCATCACGGGTCAACAACAAAACTCAAATACCGCGAGTTGGCAGAAGCGTACAGTAAGTTTACTAGCCTACGAGGGAGATACCGTACAGATCATTTTCAAAGCTTATAGAGATGGATCGGGATTCTTCTCCTACAGAGCGGATATAGCTATTGATGATGTCAAAATTGATGAATCTGCGACTTGTCCTGCACCCAATGTTCTTGCGTCCAATATCACATATAACAGTGCCGAGTTAAATTGGCTAGGACGCGCCAATACAAGTGCCGTAGAATATGGTCCAACTGGGTTTACTCAGGGCAACGGCACCATGGTCGGAGCACAGAACCAAAATGCAGTACTCACAGGTTTACAGTCTTCCACCACGTATGATGCGTACGTTCAGGACACGTGTACGTCAACATTGACTAGCACATGGACTTTGGTTCAATTTACCACGCTAGCCTGTCCATCCATCGCAGCCACCGGTTCTATCCAAGGTTCTGGAGCTTCCATTGACGGATACGGAACAAACTCAGATGCAGATTCAACGGTGTGGTTCTGGGGCGATGGCAATAGCACCATCGGGGATACCTCGAATTATTCCTACACCTCTTTTGGCTTGTTTGATATCTATCAAGTGGTGTACAACAGCTGCGGGAACGTAGATTCATTATTGCACACCTACAGCTATTGTGATACTACAATTGCGGATTACACCTATAGCATCAATGGGCTAAGTGTGAATTTTGATGCCAGTACCTCAACCGGGACGGCCCTTAATTACTACTGGCAATTTGGAGACGGAGGAACAGCATCTAACGCAACACCAAACCATGTATATACAGCCTCGGGAACATATACAATCACGCTCCTTTTGGTCAACAGCTGCGGCGATTCTACAACGACATCCTTCGATTTAACGCTTTGTCCAATAGTGACGCTAGGTTTCACATCAACCGTTACTGGGAGTACCTTCTCATTTACGGCAACACCAGCCGGATTATTGAATTATCAATGGAGTTTCGGTGATGGGAATACGGCTTCTGGAATGACTGCAAGCAATACGTACAGCACACAAGGTTCATTCACAGTGACTGTAACTGCTGAGGATAGTTGCGGGAACCAATTCTCTTATTCAGACGATGTTGCCACTTGTGATGTTCCTGCAGGGGACTTTACGTTTAACATAGTTTCTACTTCAGCCAACGGTATGGTTGTAAACTTTGCAGCAAACGCCACAGGGGCGGACGAATACCATTGGTACTGGGGCGACGGGACGAACGATAAGGGTACGGCGTCGAATATTCAACATACCTATGGCGTCATAACCACCAACTACATCGTGAACCTATTCCTGATCAATGAGTGCGGCGATAGCACCATGGTAACACACCGATTAAACGAAGTGGGAATAGGAGAGCAAGCTTTACCTATTGTGCTATATCCAAATCCATTGAGCACGTACCTTAACATTGACTTGCCAGCAGGGGCAGAAACGCTGCTGAACATTTACAATGCTCAAGGTCAGTTGGTGCGCTACCAGGTACCTATTGACGCAGGTAATCAACGAGTTGATATGAGTGCGCTTTCATCGGGCTCGTATGTCGTTCAAGTGTTGTGGGAGAACAGGCCATATTACTTTAGCATCACAAAGATTTAACAAGTACTTCGCTTCTTATATTTGTGAAGAACACTTACAATCACAGATGTCAAGAACCGTATCAAAAATCCTCGTTGCGAACAGAGGTGAAATAGCCCTTAGAATTATGAGAAGTGCCCGCGAAATGGGCATTCTAACTGTCGCTGTTTATTCTGAGGTGGACCGCAGAGCCCCACACGTGCTTTTTGCAGACGAGGCAGTATTCATTGGTCCAGCGCCTTCGGCCGAAAGTTACCTCAAGGGCCATCGAATAATTAGTGCTGCAAAAAATCTCGGTGTAGATGCTATACACCCTGGCTATGGGTTCCTAAGTGAGAATGCGGCCTTTGCAGAAGCTGTGGAAGAAGCAGGAATGGTATTCGTTGGACCTCGTCCACATGCCATTCGCATTATGGGCGATAAACTAAGTGCGAAAGCTGCCATTGCAGACTTTGACGTACCTCTCGTGCCAGGTTCCGATGGGGAGGTCACTGATGTAGACCGCGCGAAAGAATTGGCCTCAGAAATAGGATTCCCTATTATGATCAAAGCAAGTGCTGGTGGCGGTGGCAAAGGGATGCGTATTGTACACAACCTTGAAGAGTTCGATGCTCAGATGGAACGTGCTGTAAGCGAAGCAACCAACAGCTTTGGAAACGGAGCGGTATTTGTCGAGAAATACATTGAAGATCCAAGGCATATTGAGATTCAAATTTTAGCAGATGAACACGGTAACGTAGTGCACCTTTTTGAACGAGAATGCTCCATCCAACGTCGTCACCAGAAAGTGATAGAGGAAGCCCCCAGTGTTGTACTCACGGAGGCCCTTCGTGAAGCTATGGGTCAAGCGGCTGTAAATGTGGCAAAGGCGTGCGATTACCGCGGTGCGGGTACGGTGGAGTTCATCTTTGAACCTGGTGGTAAGTTCTACTTTTTGGAAATGAATACACGCTTACAAGTAGAGCATCCGGTTACTGAGCAAATTACGGGGATTGATTTGGTCAAACAACAGCTGCGTATAGCAGAGGGGCACCCTTTGCCGTTCGATCAAAAATCCTTAACTATCCAAGGTCACGCCATTGAAGTACGTGTTTACGCAGAAAATGCCGTCGAGAATTTTATGCCCGCAACTGGAAAGCTTTATGAATACAAGAGGCCGCAAGGACTAGGTGTTCGTGTGGACGATGGTCTAGAACAAGGTATGGATATTAGCATTTATTACGATCCAATGATTGCTAAACTGATCACCTTTGGTGCAAATAGAGCAGAGGCCATTGCGCGAATGAAGCGGGCCATTTCAGAGTACCGCATCGCTGGGGTACAAACCACCCTAGACTTTGCAGATTTTGTCATGAACCATGAAGCTTTTGTAAGCGGCGAATTCAATACGCATTTTGTAGAGAATTACTTTTCTCCAAGTGCGCTGCAAAGCGAGGATGCGGAACTCGAAGCTGTAGGAGCCACCGCAGTGGCAAACCTTTTGCAAGATGCTAAAGCAAATCAAACAGTAGTTACACATGTTAAAAGCTCTCGTTGGAAGTCGAATAGGTCTTAGCATCTTTTTCCTGCTACTGCTTTTAAGCAATACTGCTGCCGCTCAAGTCGATACCTTGAGTGAAGTAAAGGACGGGACCTTACCCATTGTGGGCCAACTAGTTGTTGGTGGAGATACCATCCCTTGGTCTGTACTGGATGAGGTACTGTTTGTTCCAAAACCTACACTTAGCGATCATCAGGCCCGCAGAAATTATTACAGTCTTACTAGAAAAGTACGTAGAGTATACCCTTATGTACGCGAGGCTGCCATCCGAATGGATAGCGTCAATATGGCGTTGGAGGGTATTGATAAAAAACGTCAGCGGAGAAAATACACCAAACAATACCAGCGGTATTTGGAGGAGAGATTCGAACCTGAATTGCGGAAATTGACCCGTAGTGAAGGTCAAATTTTATCAAAGCTCATCTACAGAGAAACCGGTCTACCCGTATACGATATTATCAAAACGTATCGCAATGGTTTGAGTGCACGATTTTGGTCGATGACTGCCTGGTGGTATGACATTGATTTGAAGCGTCCGTATGATCCTTTAAATGATCCTGAAGATCAGCTCATAGAGAATATCCTGATCAGAAAATTTATCTCAGGGCAATTAACTCCTGCAAACGAGGAGGAGCGCAAAAAGTACCAGCCTTAATCTTGTTTTGTAAGCAGTTCTCCAGCCGCTTTTAGGTCCTCCGGAGTATCAATACTCAACGGCTTATTCGGCGCTGTAGCGATGGCCCAACTCTTTCCATTTTCCAACCATCTTAACTGCTCGAGCATTTCATGTTGCTCAAGGGGAGTAGGGGACATGGCACAATATGATTTCAGGGCTTTAGGTTTAAATGCATAAACGCCTACATGCTGGTAGCGTTGAGGTTGACCATTTCGTGCGGCTGGAATAGGGCTTCGAGAAAAGTATAACGCTCGACGGTCGTTATCAGTAACTACATAAACGTTTGATTCGCTGCTCTGTGAAGTTAATGGTGCTTGAATCGTTGCGGCCTCGGGTTGTTTTTCCTCAAGCAGGTCCAATAATGGCTGCAGAATCTCTTTGGAAATAAATGCTTCATCCCCCTGTACATTGATAATGTAGTCCACTTCTATTTCCAGTGATATGAAGGCTTCAAGAGTTCTAGTGGTACCATTCACGTGATGCGATCCGGTTCGAATACAAGGTATCTTTTGCGATTCACACTCCGCGATGATTTCCTCAGAATCTGTAGCGACAAATACCTTTTCAAAGAGGTCTTTTACTCCTGAGTAGGTTCGGCGAATAATTGGTACACCGCCAAGGAGTCTAAGCGGTTTGCCGGGAAGGCGCTGTGCCCCCATTCTCGCTGGAAGTATGACTAAATATCTATTTTGCTTGCTCAAAACGACTACTATCGTAATTAAATATCCCGCTGCAATATCGCATTTAGATGCCATTGCGTTGTAGTGTGGGTAGCGTTCTTTTCTTAATTTTAACCCTCTTACCCTCGAATTAGTGAAAATACAGCAAGCTCTTGAAATACTTCGACTAGAAAAACTACCGGTTTCTAAGGAAGAAATAGATACCGCTTACAAGGTGCGTGCAAAGGAATTGCACCCCGATGTAGGTGGCAGTGAAGAGGCTTTTCAATCTTTGACAGAAGCGTATGAATTAGCTTTGCGCGGTCTTGATGTGGTTTTAGACGCTGTAAAGATCGATCCTGCTGAGGAAGCACTGAAGAAAAAGCGCGCTGCCATGAGGGAGGAAATGTTAAAGCGCAGGGCAGTGGAAGATTACCAGAGAAATGTTCAGGCAACGAAATGGATATATTCCATTCTTTCGGTTCTTGGAATTGCGGTGTTCGTCATTTTTGTCACACCATACATCAATAAGTTCATGGTCGAACGTAACCCGATTGAGCAAATGGGCACGGTCACCTATTCGGATCGAACGGATAAATTCACGGTAAAATGGAATTGGGACGGCACAAACTATGAGAAGACCTTTAAAGGCAGGTTTGTTGATGCTAAGTGGCTTGTCGCTGATGCAGGTATGCCCGTTATCCTCGGAAACCAATACATCGTCCGATTCAATGCCAATCGCCCAAACTTTGCAGTGCTCAAAGACGAATACATCAGTCCGGAAACAGCTGAAGTTTACTTTAATATCGTTAGACATCCGCTGGCCGAGCACTTAGGTATTTCGGTCGAGGATCCGTCGGTAGTGTGCTTGTATTGGAGCATCCTAGACCGATTCGGAGTAGATGGTTTGGGTCATATCTTATTCTCACACACACCATTTCGAAAAAATTGGTACCACAATGAGGGGACTTTCCAAGGATTAGTCGAATCAGAAGCCTATAAAAAATTGTACAGAAGTTGTTTGGTAAGGCCTGAGTAATTGCCTTTGTCGAGCTAACTTTGTGTATCATCCTTAGAATAAATTATGAAGCCATCATTAGCGAAGGGAACTAGAGATTTTTCTGCCGAGGTCGTTCAGAAGCGTCAATACATCATGAGTGTATTGAAAGAGCAGTTTGAACTGCGTGGATACGACCCGATAGAAACACCTTCCTTCGAGAATATTGAAACTTTGACTGGAAAATATGGTGAAGAAGGAGATAGGCTCATTTTTAAAATTCTTCGCTCAGGAGATTTTACATCAAAAATTTCGGAAGAGCTATGGCAGGAAAAGCAACCTTCAAAATTGGCTTCAAAAATTGCCGATAAGGCCCTCCGTTATGATTTAACGGTTCCATTTGCGAGATACGTTGTTCAACACAGAAATGAGTTGGCTTTTCCATTTAAGCGGTATCAAATGCAGCCCGTATGGCGAGCTGACCGACCGCAGAAAGGGAGATTCAGAGAGTTTTATCAGTGCGACGCCGATGTAGTAGGATCGGACAGTTTATGGCAAGAAGTAGAATTGATTCACATCTACGACGCCTCGTTTTCAAAACTAGGACTGCCGGCAACGATCAAAATCAACAACCGCAAAATACTCGCAGGAATGGCCGAAGTGCTCGGAATCTCCGACCAGTTTATTGCCTTCACTGTAGCTATTGATAAATTAGATAAAGTTGGGCCAGAGGGTGTTTGCAAGGAAATGCTCGAACAAGGCCTTGCAGAAACTGCTGTTACCACCTTTGAATCTTGGTTGAAAGAAGGTTTAACCTTAGAAAACTTGCAAGAGCTGCTACTATCCAGTGAGGAGGGTAAGTTAGGCTTGGAAGAGCTTGACTTTGTTTTAGAGCATGCATCAAAAAGTCTTCAAGGCTGTGATTTACAATTTGACTTCACGCTGGCAAGAGGATTGAACTACTACACCGGAACTATTTTTGAAGTTGCTGCTAAAGGCGTAACCATGGGTAGTATTGGCGGCGGCGGTCGTTACGCTGACCTAACCAGTATTTTTGGCATGAAGGATACTTCAGGGGTGGGTATAAGTTTTGGATTGGACCGCATCTACCTCTGTTTGGAAGAATTAGATCTATTTCCTTCAGGAGTGGCTCAAAGGTCTTCTATACTCTTCGCAAACTTCGGCGCTGCTGAGGGCGCTGCGGCTTACCAATGGGTACAGAAGTTAGTTGCCCACGGTGTAAGAGCTGAATTGTATCCCGATGCAACGAAGCTTAAGAAACAGTTTGACTTTGCTGATAAAAAAGGAATTCCATTCATGGCCATGGTTGGAACTAATGAAATGGGTAGCCACCAAATACCGGTGAAGAACCTAGCCTCTGGCGAGCAAGAGTCAATGACTTTAGAGCAGATACTCGAGCTAATCAAGTAAACGCATCCAAAACGCCTGATCGTTATGTTCAGGCTTCATGAGTACACTTCTAATCACTACGAGCTCTTCACTGTCCCATTGCAGGTCCCAAGGCCATTGTTCTTTTTGTACTTTAAGCAGGGCTAGGTGAATGCCTTCTTTGGCTTTACGTTCAAAAAATGCTCTGTTCTGAATGCTTATCTCGGCGCTGCTGGTTCCCTTCGTCGAGAATATACAGATGTCCAATTCAGGGTCGAGACTCCAGAACCCTTTCTCTAATGCGCTCTCATGCAATCCTTTGGCTGCAAGAAGACTTTCTTGAAGTCGTTTTGCAAATCTGTTGTCTTTCTCTAAAGGAAATTTCTTCATAGTTGCCCACAGTGCAGCCGCAGCGGTGCCTGGCCTGGAACATTCAAGAGTGATCTCACCAAGATGTAATTCCCCGCTGGTAAAATAGGTGTAAGGACTGTCGTGTTTGTAGAACCTTCCTTCAGCAGGGTTTTTGAGTAATATGGATCCACAGCCATACGGCTGAAGTCCGTGCTTGTGCGGGTCTATGACGATGGAGTCGGCGTGCGGCATCGCCTCGAAATGTTGCTGTGTTTCTTCAGACAGCTTACAGAGTTTGAAGTAACCGCCGTAGGCAGCATCAACATGAATTCGAAACGAATACCTCTCTTTTAAGGCAACAACATCAGCAAGGGGGTCAACTTTTCCCAACCCCGTGGTTCCTAGTGTTACCACAACGATAGGAGGTACTTCACTTGTAGCAAGCAGCTGTTCGAGAGCCTCTGTATTCATTCTACCCTGAGCATCTGTTGGAACTTCCTTGAAAGGCATACCTAGAACTTCAGACATTCTGCTATGAGTATAATGAGAGGCTGAACTAGCTAGAACGGTTGCATGCGGTGTGCTTTGGCGACCCACCCACAAGGCTTCAAGATTAGCCATGGTTCCTCCGGAAGTTAAATGACCGAGACAACGGGTATAGCCTACCATAGATCCAAGCTGGTCGATAACTTCGAGTTCTAATGCCGAGGTAGCGCGACCGCCGTCGAGTGCGTGATTGTTAGGGTTTACGAACGAGGTCATCCAATGTGCAGCTTGTGCAAGGGCATGTGGCGGTTTAATCATCTGACCGGCATACTCCTGTGCATGATAAGGATAGTTATCTTGTAATCGTTCAGCAAGCGCTTCTAAGATAGCCCTATCTTCACTTTCTAAGGGTAGATCAGAAAAATTTAGTGCTCTGAGATGGTTCCAGTTCATGCCCTAAAGGTAGGCTACGTCCATGTCTCTACAAACTCTCCTTTCGGGTCGTAACGTTCGGCTTGCATCTTGGTGTTGAACTTTCTGAATGGTCTCGGATCATTGCCTCTTCCAGCATTGTAGAGCCAATTCCCGTAATTCGATGCCGGATCGTAGTCCATCAAATGCTTTTCAAAAAAAGCAGCGCCAGCGCGCCAATCTATACCCATGTCATGCACCAAATAGGACGCTACATTTTGTCTTCCACGATTGCTCATGAAACCTGTAGCTACGAGTTCTTTCATGTTGGCATCCACCAGTGGATCCCCAGTATTCCCTAAGGCCCATTTTTCAAAAGCCCTCGCATTAAAACCTTGCTTCAATGGCTTCTCGGGCTGTAACCCGTGTGCAGTAAATAAATTCCTTCCATGCTTCAGCGCAATCCATTGGAAGTATTCTCGCCATAATAGCTCGAAAAACAGCCAATAGGTACTTTCGTTTGATTCGACCTCTTCCTCAAATCTTTTCAGTTCGTCATGAATCTGTCTAGCACTAATACAGCCTAGGGCGAGAAATGCCGAAAATTTGGAACTGTAATTACGGCCTACCATCCCGTTTCGGGTCTGTTTGTAGGCAAGGACATGCTCGCTTTCCCAAAGGTAAAAGTCCAATTGTTCCCATGCAGCTGAAGTACCACCAGCGAATGGAACCGCACTACGTTCATCATGCGCTACATCCCAAAGGTGTATGCCGTCAGAGCTCAAATCAAAATCGAATGGGTCAAACGAGGAAACTTCTGGCTCTTCGATAGGGGGCTGAACGCGACTGCGCTTCTCGACCTTTCCTCTAAATCTTGAGAATACCTCCGGGATGTCATCTACACTAAATGGCAAATCACTTTCTAAGTACAACGTTCGCTCCGTCATTAAATAAACGGATACTCCATGATTTTTGGCGTTTTCGGTCAACCTTCGCTCTACCTGCTTTTCATTGTAAGCGAATTCTTTCGGCGCATAAATGGCTGTTGCTCTGGTTTTGGTGGTCAATTCCATGAGCGCTTTCACAGGATCAACACCACGCAGAACGAGTAACTCACTTCCGCCATTTTCCAATGCACCGTTCAGGTCAGACAGGCTTTCCATTAAAAAACGCTTTCTATGGTCGCCTTTTCCTTCTTCGACCCAACGTGTATTGTGCCATGAATCTTCATCGAAATACACAGGAATAACAGTATCAAAGCGAGAATATGCTTCGGCTACAGGGGTATTGTCTCCTAATCGTAAGTTGTTTCTAAACCAGAGAATACAAGTGCTCATTACAGTGCTTCTAAGTTTTCTAACACATAGTTTGCTCGGGCTCTAATGGCTGCCTTGTTTTCTGAGGACATCTTATCGAACGTGCGATATACCATACCCAGCCTGAAGTTATTGCCAAGTAGGTCTCTATGTCGTTCAAAAAAGTTCCAATAGAGCGAGTTAAAAGGACAACTATCAGAATCGATTTTTGTTTTCTCGTTGTAGAAACAATTCTGGCAGTAGTCGCCCATTTTCTTCATATAGTTCGCTGAAGCGACGTAAGGTTTGGTTGCAATCCAGCCACCGTCGGCATATTGACTCATACCGCGAGTATTGGTGATTTCAACCCATTCGAAGGCATCAATGTAAATACCTAGGTACCATAAGTCCACTTCATCAGGGTCTATACCGGCAAGTAGCATGAAGTTCCCGGTAACCATAAGTCGCTGAATGTGATGCGCATAAGCATGGTCGAGGCTTTGACCAATAGAGTGCGATAGGCACTTCATCTTCGTATCACCGTTCCAAAACCACTTCGGAAGTGGTGTTTTGTGATTGAAGTAATTCTCATTTCCAAAATCGGGCATGCGCTCCCAATAAACACCTCTCATAAATTCCCTCCATCCCAAAATCTGACGAATGAATCCTTCGGCTGCATTTAAAGGAATATGCTCATTAGATCGGTAATATGCTTCGGCACGCTGGCAAATCGTTAATGGGTCGATGAGCTTTATGTTCAAGGCAAATGATATTCTACTGTGGTAAAGTGCCCAATCGCTTACGGTCATTGCATCTTGAAAATCACCAAAGAATTGGAAGCAGTGCTCAAGCCATTGATCGAAAATGGCAAGAGCCTGTTTAGTAGTTGTTGGCCAATAGTAGTGTTTTGGGTCCTTTAGGTTCCCAATAGTTGGTAACTCTGCCTTTAAAACATCAGCAAATACCTCTTCCACATTTGTAGACGGCAAGTAGGCGGGAGGAATCAAATGATTTTTCGGAAGTTTCTTGCGGTTTTGCGCATCGTAGTTCCATTTACCTCCATGTGGCGCATTCCCTTCCATGAGAATGCCTGTGCGCTTTCTGAGTTTGCGGTAAAAGGTTTCCAGAAGAAAACTCTTTTTCCCCTTGAAAGTAGCTGAAAATTCCTCTTTGGTGGATATGAAATGCTCGCTAGAAACAAACGAGGTAGTATGGCCTTTGGTGGCCAATTCTTCAAGGTTTTCTTGCACTCTTAACTCATCAGGTTGCATGAATTGCAACGCTGTAGCCTCTAGTTTAACACTGATGTTGTGCAAGATTTCCGCCAACTCAACGTGTTCGGAATCGAGCAATTTGTGGTAATACACCTCATGACCTTGCTTTTCAAGTTGCGTGGCAAAATTTCGCATGGCTTGGAGAATGCCTACCACCTTTTGGATGTGATGGGGAGCATAAGAACCTTCACCACGACATTCTATGAATACATAAGTAATGGAGGTATCTATTCGTTGAAACCAGGAATGCGTGGGATTAAGCTGATCGCCTAGAACTAATCGGAGGATTCGTGCCATGTTATTTTAACATGCCTAATCCCACGAAAGTTTAGGGCAAAAAAAAGGAGCCAATTTCTTGGCTCCGTACCCCTAACCTAATTCAAAGTTGCCCTTGAATACATGCAATATAGAAAGAACTTTTTTGGATGTAACCTGCTAATTACATATTGAGTATAAAAACTTATGAATTGGCCTGTAGAAGACTGATTATGAACTTTTAAAGGTAGACTTTGAAGGATTCTATCACTTCATCCAAACATTTTTCTCCTCTGAGAGAGAAGGAATCAGCAGGACACTGCATTTGTAATTCCAGCAAAATGGAATTTGATAAAGTATCTCTCATGACCAATTTATGCGCAATGACAAAGTCCCAAGGTTCTTGTTCGTACCTGCCATAATTTACCCACCAACCGTCCACGGTATCTTTTCGTTCAGTCACCCAGGAATCTCTAGTTGCCGTTGCCACAGATCTATAAATCAGTGCATTACTTTGCTCGCTAACTGAGATATAAGTCCCTTGACGTTTGAAGGGCATGACGCGCAACAAAATGGAATTTGTTTCAGCGTCATTTACTCTCGCGGCCTCGTAATAGTAGAAGTTTTGCTTTGCAAATTCGGGCATGCGCACTTGCCAATTGTAGTCTAGACTAAAGCTAAAGTCTATCGTGGGTAAGGCGTAATACTGGGCTTGCTCGAAGTTAAAGGTGTAGTAGGCGTCTAGGTTACAGTCTTCTTTTGAAGATTCTGTTGTATTTGAGCAGGAAATGAGGGTCCCTATCAACAATATTGCGCTTATCTTCGTTTTCATCTTTGTTTGCAATGACGTATCAATTTGTACCACATACTGAATCTGGTGTCCCTTCAAAGGTAATGAAGGACCTTATTGCTGGCGGTACATTTCTAGAATCAATTGCCAACAGTCCGTACAACTGGAAGGCTATTGCTGATAAGGCTCTACAACAGCAAGAATATTCTCAAGAGACTCGCAAGGTAGTCCTTCAGACTTTGGAACGGCAAAACCCGGACCCGAGTCCTTCGGAACAAGCATCTTTGGAGGCTTTTCGAAACGGTGCTTTAACAATCACTACCGGTCATCAATTGATGGTTTGTGGTGGTACGGTGTTCTTTGAAGCAAAAGTACTCGGTGCCGTTGCATTGGCCCAGGCTGCTTCGAAGGAATTGGGCAAAGAGGTGGTCCCTGTATTTTGGATGGCCAGTGAAGATCATGATTTTGAGGAGATTGCCTCTTTTCGAATAGGCGAGTACCAGTTCACTTGGAAACAGCCTGATGCAAAAGGTCCCGTGGGGTACTTGCCTACGCAAGATTTAGCAGAACAATTATCCTCATGGCTTGAACAAGTACCGTTGAACGATGCGCAGAAAAAATTGGTCCAATCAAGACTAAAAGCCTATCGCGAGCAAAAAAATCTTGCAGAGGCGACGCGTCAATGGGTGCGTGAATGGGCCGAAGGATTGGGTCTTCTAGTCTTGGACGGTCAGGATACAGCACTCAAAGGGCAAGCCGCCCCACTTTGGACAGCGGAGATGGACGGTCAGTACTCTAAACTCATTCAAGCACAGACAGACGCCCTTGTATCAAAGGGGTACAAGGCCCAGGTATTTCCTCGTGAGATCAATCTTTTCGACCTACGCGATGGTGATCGTCAACGCTTTGAACATTCGGACCGAGATTGTCCGTATTTCTACGTTAGTCCCAATGCCTTGATGCGTCCACTATACCAGGAATGGCTATTGCCAAATCTCGCTTACGTTGGTGGAGGAGGTGAGTTGGCCTATTGGTTGCAACTGGGAAGTGCGTTCGAAAAAGCAGGTCGTCCAATGCCATTATTGTACTTGCGCAATAGCCTCCTTATACAGGATCATATATTGTCGAAAGATCTTCAAAAACTCGGTCTAAGTATTGCTGATTTACTCAGTGTAAACGGTGAAGAGATTAAGCGACAATTTTTAGGGAAGAATACTGTTCTCCAAGCTGAGGGCGAGGCACTTCAGGTACCATTAATGGAGGCGATAGAACAGTGGAATAATTCGTTGATTGAAAGCTATCCGGAGTTAAAACAGCATGCCGAAGCATTAAGAGTCAAAATGGAAAAATTGGCGCAGCGAACCGCAGAAACAAGATACCGAACACAGAAACGTCGACACGAGGAACTCATGAAAAGAATTGACCGCGCCGTAGAAGCAATTTATCCCAATGGTATATTTTGGGAACGCCGCGCATCTTACGCCGATTTGGTCGGAATATTAGGTCAAGATCCTCGAGACGCAATCGTTGAAAAAATGTCAACAATAAAGGCCGGAACCCTAGTGATTAAGCCGAATTTTTAGTGGTATTTTTGTGCCATGCAAGAAACCATTTTGATCCTCGATTTTGGCTCTCAGTACACGCAGTTGATTGCGCGTCGCGTTAGAGAGCTCAATGTTTATTGTGAAATTCACCCGTTCAATAACCCGCCAGAGATTACTGAAGACGTAAAGGGGGTTATACTTTCGGGCTCTCCATACAGCACTTTGCAAGAAGATGCACCTCAGTTTGACTTGAGTCAGATAAAGGGCAATTTACCGCTGTTGGGCGTTTGTTATGGCGCACAGTACATGGCATTAATTGGTGGAGGAAAGGTAGCACCGAGTAAAATTCGTGAATACGGTCGTGCTAATCTCAGTGAGGTTAGTACGAATACGTTGTTTAAAGGAGTTCCTGTAGGCTCTCAAGTATGGATGAGCCATGGAGATACCATTACGGAATTACCACAAGGATTCAATGTGATTGCTTCAACAGAAGATGTTCATGTTGCTGGTTATGAAGTGCAAGGCGAACAAACTTATGGGATTCAATTTCACCCAGAAGTGTATCACAGTACTGACGGTAAACAACTACTAGAAAACTTCTTGTACAAGATTGTAGGTGTTACTGGCGACTGGACGCCGGCCCATTTTGTCGATGAAACTGTAGCGAACTTGAAGGCGCAGCTTGGAGATGACAAAGTTGTTCTGGGATTATCGGGAGGTGTAGACAGCTCAGTAGCGGCTATGCTACTGCACAAAGCCATTGGTGCGAATTTATATTGCGTATTCGTCAACAATGGTCTTTTGCGTAAAAATGAATTTACTGACGTGCTGAAGCAGTACGAAGGCATGGGCCTTAATGTGAAAGGCGTTGATGCTACGGATCAGTTCATGGATGCGCTGGCCGGTATAGACGAGCCAGAAGCGAAAAGAAAGACCATTGGACGTGTGTTTATTGAGGTATTCGATCAAGAGGCAGCACTCATCGAAAATGTTAAATGGCTTGCACAGGGCACCATCTATCCGGACATCATTGAAAGTGTAAGTGTGAAAGGACCGTCAGCAACAATTAAGTCTCACCATAACGTGGGAGGCTTACCTGATTTCATGAAACTCAAAGTAGTCGAACCTTTGAAGACCTTATTCAAAGATGAGGTTCGTAGAGTAGGTGCGTCCATGGATATGTCGAAAGAACTTCTAGGTAGACATCCATTCCCGGGACCTGGTCTAGCGATTCGAATTCTAGGCGATATCACTAGAGAAAAGGTAGAGATTTTACAAGAGGTAGATTACATTTTCATCAATAGCCTGAAAAATGCAGGGTTGTATGATAAGGTGTGGCAAGCCGGTAGTATTTTATTGCCTGTAAATTCGGTAGGAGTTATGGGTGATGAACGTACTTACGAAAAAGTGGTTGCTCTTCGTGCTGTGGAAAGTACAGACGGTATGACAGCGGATTGGGTGCATCTACCGTATGAGTTCCTTGCCAAAGTGAGTAACCAGATCATTAATAAAGTAAAAGGCGTAAATAGAGTGGTTTACGACATTAGTTCTAAACCACCGGCTACAATTGAATGGGAATAAAGCGGAAGCTTTTTGTTACAGTACTTCTTGCTATTGCGGCCATGCCGCTATCGGCGCAGTCTACTGTTGCTCACGAAATAGTACAAGGCAATACCATTTATAGCCTCGCCAAAGAGTACGGAAGCACAGTTGAGGCTATCAATGAGGCGAACCCAAATATTGGTGTTCGCAGTTTAGTCATCGGTGAAACCCTTATCATCCCTATTCCAAAGGATACGCTGGTAAATGAAAATGTTGCTCCGCAGGTGCAGGATCAGCCCATTGCTCAAGCTCCAGAATATGAGGTATATCTGGTGAAAAGAAAGGATACACCTGAGTCATTGACAGCATCTTGGGGACTGCCAGATTTAAAGGCTTTCTATGCACTTAATCCAGATGCCCGTATCCAATGGTCCAAAGGTATGGCATTGGTCAAACCGGTTAATGCAGCTGCTGTGGCATTTAAATCACATTCGACCAATAGAGAAACCAATGATACTACTGGATTGAGCAATGAAATTCGTGTGGCTTGTATACTACCATTTTTCCTTGATCAATATGTGAATGAAGGACCAGGAAGAAAACGTTCAGAGTTGTCATTCAGTTACCGCCAAGGGGTAGAGTTGGCCATCGAGGAGTTCACAAGGGATTCCTCATTTACCATTGAGGTTCAATTTTTTGACTCTATGAATCAAAGAGATACGGTTCAAAGTATTGTGCAAGAGCTCATCACAAATCAACCTGACCTTGTTTTAGGACCGATGTACAGTTCTCGACTTATGCAGTTAAATGGAACGCCTCTTGAGGAGTTCGCTGTCAACCTCATTTCGAAGCAGGAATCTGTCCGAAACACGGGTCTTTGGAATGATGTAGTGCCAGAAGACGTATTCTGGAGTGCGATAAAACAGTACCATGAATCGCCGCAACAGCAAGACACAGCGAGTGATTCTACTGTTGTCCCTTCGAGAAAGTTATTAGTGGTTGGGATTAATTCCGGCAAGAGTGCAAAGGCTTCTAGGTATCTAACCAATGAATTGGAAGCGGAAGACTATCTTCTAATTGAAGGCGATAATTCGTGGATACATAACGAACAGCTTGCTACATTAGATTCTACCCTAGGCTATGATTTGGTAATTACTGAGAACGATCCAGCATATATCCTTGATGTACTTAGAAATCTTAGGTCGGTGAATCTTGATTACCATTGGTATACGCACGAATACCAAGCTTTAGACAATGGTTTAGTAAGCTCAGTGTTCGCGCGTGAGACCGTCCATATGTTCACCGCGAATTTTACCGATTATGACCGAGAAGAGTCTACGGAATTTATTCGAGCGTTTAGAAATCGCTTTGAGCGCCATCCAGATAGAATGGCCACGGAAGGGTATGACAATACTAAGTTCCATTTGCTGAGATTGACACAGGGAACGACATCGTGGCGCGGTATACGCAAAGGATTTTCTTTTGAAAATGCATCAAGAGAAAATTCATTCGTTGAAATGCGAAGCTTTACAAATCTCCGCTGGGAACTACAACAGTAATTTATTCCTCGGGGGAGAGCCCACTGATCATGTTGCCGAATAGGTCGTTGAAGTCAGTCTTGACGTTGGTTCTTTCTTTGTTTACCTGACTGTATTCCGCAAGTGACCAGAGCACCATCTCTTTCAAGAATTCCTCAGGAGCTTCAATCTTGTTCTTCCAATGCTCGTTAACAAATGTATTCAGAGCATCTACATCCAAGGCGTCGGAATATTCCTTTGAAGAAAAATCATCGAGTAACTCAATCTTACCTCCAGCGCTAAACCAGTCTTGAATACTTAAAAACGGGTTATTGTCGTTGGTTCTTTTTAGGTTTCGAAACTTAGGGAAATAACGCTCGTACGCTGCCTTTACAGCTTGTCCTAGTAAATTTTCTGCTACACTTTGAGCGCCTTCTTGCTCTCCCTCATAGACGAGTTCCACCTTTCCAACTATAGCGCTAATGGTGCCGTAAAAGTCAGTGAGTCTTACACTGCTTTGCTTGGCTCCTTCAATTAATCTTCGGCGTTCTGCAGCAGTTAATAGCGCTTCATAAGCGCTAATAGTCATCCTAGCACTTACACCACTTCCTGCATCGATAAACGAACTTTCTCGAGCACTAAAAGCAAGCTGTTCAACAATCTCTTTGGCTAAAGCGCTCACCTTAATATTGGGATACAGGGATGCAATTTGCACACTTTCCTGCGCGGTGATTTTTAAAGCAGTTTCTAAATCCTCGGGGTAATGCGTATGAATTTGTGAGCCAATTCTATCCTTTAATGGTGTTACTATACTTCCACGATTTGTGTAATCTTCTGGATTCGCTGTAAATACAAATTGCAGATCCAATGGCAAGCGTTTTTGGAAGCCACGAATCTGTATATCGCCTTCCTGGAGGATATTGAATAAACTCACTTGCAGTCTGGGTTGAAGATCGGGAAGCTCGTTGATCACGAAGATGGAGCGATGCGCTCTTGGAATCATTCCGTAATGGATTACTCTGTCGTCTGAGAAACTCAGCTTTTCATTGGCTGCCTTGATAGGGTCTATATCTCCAATGAGGTCTGCCAC
>CATAPZ010000159.1:0-4123 GCA_949486955.1 Cryomorphaceae bacterium
ATTGTCCGATGCCTATTTTCGCAGTGCCTAGAGAGGTGCCTGAGTGGTTGAAAGGGCCCGCCTGGAAAGCTGGTATAGGTGCAAGCCTATCGAGGGTTCGAATCCCTTCCTCTCTGCAAAATTCATTAGGAAACCAGCCCACAACGGGCTGGTTTTTTATTTCATATCGATTAAACCTTTTTGAAATAGAATGCTCAATAAGTTGCAAAATCAATGTAACATTGCCTCTAACTAAATCCGCCAAGATGCGCAAATACCTCTATTTCCTAGCCCTTTTGATTGGGTCGTTCTCTTCTGTAAACGCCCAAGGACTTTACGATTCTACACACATCACTAATATTCAAATCATCTTTGCCCAAAGCAACTGGGATTATATGTTAGATACCGCCAAAGCGGGCAGTGAGGGCTATATTATGGCTCAGTCTGTAAGTATCAACGGGACGCTCTATGATAGTGTAGGGGTGAAGTACAAAGGGAATTCCACGTATCAGCCTAACCAAACTAAGAATCCTTGGCATATAGAATTGGACACTTATAAGAACCATGATTATCAAGGCTTCAAAGATATCAAACTGAGTAATGTTTCTAAGGATCCTTCTTTTTTAAGGGAAGTACTTTCCTACGACATTGCTCGCCAGTATATGTTTGCTCCAAAAGCGAATTATGCTGTAGTCTATGTGAATGGGTCGCAAATGGGGCTGTATACTAGCGCGGAGGCAATCACGAAAAGATTTGTTGATACTTACTTGGGCTCCAAAAAGCGCACCTTCGTGAAGTGCAATCCCCCGGCAGGTGCGGGTCCTGGAACCACTACATATCCAGATTTAGTTTACGACGGAAACGACAGTACTGATTATTACGACTCGTATGAACTAAAGTCGGATGCAGGTTGGGCAGAGTTGATTCACCTTATGGATACGCTTAAGAACAATGTTTCAGCCATAGAAGATATTCTTCAAGTGGATCAAGCACTGTGGATGCATGCGTTTAATAATGCTTTAGTCAATTTGGACAGCTATTCCGGTGGGTTCAAACAGAATTACTATTTGTACCGCACCAAGAGTCGTCAGTTCTATCCCATTATCTGGGATTTGAATGAAAGTTTTGGAAAGTTCAGCATGACTGGTACTATTAATCTGAGCAATACTACTTCGAAAGCTCAAATGACGCATTTACTGCACGCAAACGATGCGGGATGGCCACTGATACAGAAACTACTCAATGTGCCTATGTATAAACGCATGTATTTGGCACACCTAAAGACCATCATGGAGGAGAATTTCAGTGATGGCAGCTATTACACCAAAGCCCAGTACTATCACAACTTTATTGATAGTTCGGTGAATTCTGATCCAAATAAACTAACTACATACGCCCAATTTCAATCCAACATTACCACGGATGTTAGCAGTGGACCGGGTGGAGGCGGACCTGGAGGTGGCGGCCCAGGAGGCGGAAATTCTGCTCCAGGGATCTCGGCGCTAATGAATGCGCGTAGCACCTACATTCTTGGACTTTCCGATTTTACTGCGACGCAACCGGAAATCTCAAACATCACAGCTACAATGTCATCAAGTACTACGGGTACCATAACGGCTTCAGTCTTGAACGCTAACGCAGTGTATGTAAGCACAAGGAATGATGTTGAAGAAAGATTCAATCGTCAACAGATGTATGACGATGGACTGCATGGAGATGGAGCGGCAAACGACGGAGTTTATGGTGCTTTTACTACAGTTTCAAGTGTTCAACAACACTATTATATCTATGCTGACGGTACCACCATTGGCAAGTTTTCGCCTGAACGCGCCGGGCATGAGTACCACGTCCTTGGTTTCCAAAATCCGACTAGCGGATTAGTCATCAACGAAATCATGGCGAGCAACAACGGTACAATAGCCGCGACAGACGGTGAATATTATGACTGGGTTGAACTATATAATGCATCATCTGATCCTATTTATCTGGGCGATTATGGCCTTACGGACGATTTAGACAATCCTACTAAATTCAGTTTGCCCGCAGTATCGCTACCTGCTGGTGATTTCGTCTTATTCTGGGCTTCTGATGAGGCTGTTGTCGACCCGTATCATATGCCTTTTAAACTTGCTAAATCTGGGGAGGAGGTTGCACTGTTTTATGACCCAAACGGAACAGCAGATACGGTGGATTATATCAGCTACGGCGCACAGACTACTGATGTGAGCTACGGACGCAGTTACGATGCCTCACCGAATTGGGTGTTCTTTTCAATGCCGACCCCAGATGCTAGTAATGGAGCTTTAGAATTAGAAGAATTGGAGCCGATTCAACTTTCCGTTTATCCCAACCCGCATCGCGGCAGTTTTGAAGTAAAGAACAGGTCTACTGAAAGTATTTTGATTACGGGTTACGACCTACGTGGCGTACTACTTTTTACGGAAAGAATAGAAGCGGGGGAAGCACATAGATTCGCCCAAATACAAAACCGCCAACAGATCATCCTTCATTATTCAGGACAATCCATTGGCGGTGCAATTAGAGTGATTTCTGTTCCGTAATTATAGGTCCAATGCTAGTCCTACAGTCCACATTCTTGGGGTGAAGGTGCGGTATCCAGCAGGTCTTGCGGCAACTATGTGTCTAGTATTGGTGATGTTCTGAATTCCGGCTTGAACGGTCAGTACAGGACTTACCTCGTAATTCACGGTGTAATTTGCAACGAGTGCTGCAGGTAGATCGTATTCATCGAGATCGGACACCGATTTACGTGCACTTAATGCTTGCACTTGTATGCCTGTGTTCCATTTATCACCTTCGTAAAGTACTTGTGCATTAGCTTGTAGCGCGGGTAGGTAAGGAAGTACATCGCCTTCTTTAACATTGCCCCATCCGTCAAACTCACTGCTGAAACTCTCGGTGAATACTGCTCTTGTATAAGTTGCAGAGGTTTGTAGGTTCCATTTACCAAACTGACCGGCCCATTGTCCTTCAATGCCGCTAATTTGTGCAGCGCCACCATTGAAGAGTTCGCCTGTCCCTGAACCGCCTGAAGATGCTGCATCTGATCCGAGCAATCTCGCATATTCACTATGGAATAGCGTCAATGCAATGGGCTGCTTTCTATTCTGGATACCAAATTCTGTATTGAGGCTAAGTTCTGGAAGTACACCGTCCTTGCTTCCTGCCGGAGTCATGCCCTGATGAATTCCCGTAAACAGGCTCCAGTTGCCCACTTCCTTGCTTAGACTTATTCCTGGAAGTAAGGTTTGAGTAATGTTAGAACGTTCACTCAGGTCCAATCCCTGGCGCTCTGGATCTGCGCTGCCCCAATCTGTACGGTAGCTTTCAATGTGCTCGCCACGAAGCCCTAATTGCACACTCCAAGTATTCCACGAAGCGGTAGTCCTCGCATAGGCGCTTGCCGCTCGCGCTGCGTCCAATCTGTTTCCGGCAGTTCCCGCTTCACCGGCTTGAAGGAATGAGGGAGCCTCATCTGTAAGGGAATAAGTGTCTCTATGCTGAAATCTATCGGCGTGGTCGTAATGGAGTCTTGATCCAGCTTCGTGTTTGAAGAGTACATCTCCGGCGCGCTGGCTGTATTGCCCTCTGAACTGTAATCCTTGGCTCAGGTAATAGCGGTTATTAGCTTTAAGGGTAGCGGTGTATAGGTCTGTGCTTGTGCCTTTTAACGCTCCATAGAAATCGAGATATTCATTAGGGTTAGCAAGGATGGAAGATAAACCCACGCTTGTTGAGCCGTCTGAAACTTTATCGAGCTTGTACCAATTTCTATGTACCAATTGACGGTACAGGTCTGCTCGTAACCAGCCTTTCTTCAAGTTGATAGTATAGCCAAGACGAGCCATTGAACGCTCCATGGCCATGTTATCCAAAGCACTAGCAATGTAGCGTCCGTTCGGATTGGTTAAAGCATCTTCAAGGCTCTGGCCTAAATAGGTTTGATTTGAACGCTCAGTGGTTCCTGCAACGAATACCTCTAAATGGTGTATATCCTTATCGTCTAGGTGCTGTATCCATTTCAAGTAACCATCGTTCAATCCGAATCCGCCATATCGCTGACCGTCAATATTGTTGAATCCATCTGCCCCGTTTCTGCCTAACCCATAGAAGAATTGGCTTC
>CATAPZ010000160.1:0-12427 GCA_949486955.1 Cryomorphaceae bacterium
AAAGTACCTTCCCTACGAAAGGTAGCATTAACTGCGCCCTATATGCACGATGGGAGTTTAGCGTCCCTTCGAGATGTGCTTGAGCAGTACAATCAAGGAGGAGTGGGTCATGATTACACAAGTGACGGTATCGAGCCGTTGAACCTAAACGAATCGGAGCTTGTTGCCTTAGAAGAATTTCTAAGTTCCCTCTAATTTCATGCGCCGCATTTCCCTGTAAATAAAAAGCCCGAACCATAGGGTCCGGGCTTCAAAACAGGTTCGGTTTCAGCGCATTTTAAAATGAGTATACTGCTGCAAGTACAAATGAAGACAGTTGGTCGGCTGTCATAGAATCAAATACTGCGCTTGAGCTTTGGTCCAATCTTAGTTCTGCGATAAGTCTAAGGTCTGTTGTCGTATAACTTGCCGTTAGCGTTGCATCTATGACTGAATTTCCAGCACCGTAGGCGACGCCTCCTGAGGCGAGTTCTTTAAAGTATTCTACGCGCATTCCAAGGTCAATACCTTCCTTTACGGTTACCGCTGGATACAAGGCTGCGCCGTAAAAACCGCCTGCTTCCATGGTTTCGTTGTACGAAGCATTAATACCAAGACTAATTGCGTCGCTTAAATCATATCCTCCAGTGAGGTCTATTTGGAATGTCGCATTGGCATCTACGGCTTGTTTGCCGTAAAGCACATTCAAATAGGTACCGCCAAAACCGTATTGCAATCCGTAGGTGTAAAGATCCACGTCATTCATTTCGGTGAAATCAGTCGGATTCATGACGGCGAACATGATACTTTGATCGTCCGAGATGGCATAATCTGCTTTTAACCCGGTATGCGAGAAAGGTCCGTAGGAGAATAGGTATGAAGTAGAATAGTGAAAGTTGTCTACCGGTGAGATTACTTCATATCCCAAGAATGTGTTGAAGTTCCCTAACGTCAAGGTCAATTTTTCACTAGCGTTCCAGTACGCATACAATTGATTTACAATATTCCCTGTAGCGCTGTAATACGGTGAGGCAAAAACGGCATCCGTGCCTCGAGGACCAAATACCAGGTCAGCAACAAAACCCCCTTGAGCGGTGCTTTGCTCTGCCTTAATGTTGACCATACCTAAGGCGAAGCCGTTGAGATTTGCAAAACTTGATGCTGGCGCGTCGAATTTATCGCCACTAAGGTTTGTTCTAAAGTACGTATCGACAGAACCTGAGAATTCGATACTTTCTTCTTCTCCACTTTGCGCGTAAGAAGTGTGCGCGGTAAATAAGCACATTGCTATTACCCAAATTTTTGTGACTTTTGTAGAAATAATTTTCATACCCGAGAATTGTTTTAGTAGACCCGAGGTGTTGCAGCACCTCGGGTCGTTTTTTATAAAATAGTTTATTAGTGTTGGTTCATGCGGAAGTCTGCGTATGCAGCCATACCTCCATGTTCGGCTTGATCTAGACCTTCGAGTTCTTCTTTTTTATCGACGCGAAGTCCCCAAACCTTACCAATTACCGCAAGGAATACACTTGTCATGATTACACAGAACAGACCTACAAGGCCCACACCTGCTAATTGTATCATGAACTGGTTCCAAGAGGCGAGCTCACCGAATATGCCTACAGCAAGAGTACCCCACATACCAGTAAATAAGTGAACTGCCACCGCTCCCACAGGATCATCTATTTTCAATTTGTCTAGCAGTGATACAGCAAGAACTACTACGATACCTCCAACACCACCGACGATAATCGCTTCCATAATGCTCATCTGATCCGCACCGGCTGTAATTCCTACCAGTCCGCCAAGGATGCCATTCATGAACATCGTTAGGTCGAAGTTTTTGTAAAAGATATGTACAAAGCCTGCAGCTGAAAGGCCGCCTGCAGCTGCAGCTAGCGAAGTGGTTGTTAGTACTAAAGAAGTTAGACCTGGGTCTGCACTTAACACAGAGCCTCCATTGAAACCGAACCAGCCCAACCATAGGATAAGTACGCCCGCAGCTGCGAAAGGAAGGTTGTGACCAGGTATGGCTTGCGCTTTACCGTCTTTATCAAATTTACCAATTCTTGGTCCTAGCTTTATGATGTAGAGCAGTGCCGCCCATCCACCAACACTATGCACAAGTGTTGATCCTGCGAAGTCATAGAATCCCCATCCGTCGAGGAATCCGCCGCCCCATTTCCACGAGCCAACTATTGGATATACAATACCTACATATAGGATAGAGAACAGGAAGAACGAACCGAGTTTTGCACGTTCAGCAATAGCGCCACTTACAATAGTTGCAGCGGTTGCAGCAAACATCCCTTGGAACAAGAAGTCTGTCCAATAAGTATAGCCTTCATTGTAGGTAAGGTCTAGACCAGCTTCACCCATAGGGCTTTCAAGTCCGAATAAAGCAACAAAGTAATCCGGAAGAATTCCATTCCAGAAGGAGCCTGGATACATTAGGTTGAAACCTACAAATGCATAAAGAACAAGTCCAATGCTGATAATAAAGAAGTTCTTGAAAAGAATATTTATTGTATTCTTCTGACGAGTAAGTCCAATTTCAAGAAAGCTGAATCCCAGGTGCATGAAAAATACCAATGCGGTACAGATCATCATCCACAGGTTATTTACGGTAAGTGTTAGTGTTGTGTCCATGTCTTTTGATTATTTTAGTGTTAAACCACCGCTCTCACCGGTGCGGATTCTATAAGCTTCCTCCACAGGGGTTACAAAGATTTTCCCGTCGCCGATCTCTCCAGTTTTACCCGCCTTCAGAATAGCATTAACTGTGGGCTCTACGAAATCGTCATTCACTACGATGCTTAAGTAGCGTCTTTGGATGTCTGTGGTGCTGTAATGAACCCCTCGGTATTGTTTTAATTTCTTTTCATGTCCTACTCCAGTTACATCCCAGTAGCTGAAGAAGTAGACATTCACCTCGTGAAGTGCATCTCTGACCTCGTCGAACAGTGATTTTCTAATAATTGCGTCGATTTTTTTCATTTCAGATGGTTTTACAGGGGTAAAATTACATAAAACACAACATTACCCCCAAAAAAATAGGGGCAGTGCAATCAAAAACATATTAATTCAAGGCACTACCCCTATATTTTAAGGGGGTATTGGATTAAAAAAAAATAATAAAGGGCAAGAGTACCCCTCGGTATATGGGGGTCATATACATATATACATACCGCCCCAAGGATGAATTTTCGATTGAAAATCGTCAGATTTAATTTAAATGCGGGACAAAGCCGAGGTGAGTACCCATTCTATTTGAGGTGCGAGATCCGGCCTAAACAAGGGAAATAAAAAACCCAGCCCTAGGTGGGCTGGGTTCTGGCTCTTAAGGTAAATCAGGTTTGTTGGTTGTTCAAATGTCTAAATTGCTATATGTTTTCAATAAATAAATATGTAAAAACATATTTGCTACACATTTACTATCTTTGGGATATGCGAATTATCACCTTCTTTATTTTGATTGTAACTTTCTCATTATCAGCAGAAAGTAAAGCTTATATTTCATGGTTGGCAGATGACGATAGATCCATATATCGTTTAAACCTTGAAACGGGTGAATTAGATATGTTTTTAGAAGATTCTCGAGTAAACTTAGGACAATTATCGAGGAATTATACTTCTAAGGACCTTTATTCCGGTGAACAAGGAACGCTGCATGACCTAGGAAAACGGTTTTTGGTTTCGTTTTCGGGCTCTGGGCAGGTCTTCGAAGTTTCTTTCAAGGACTCCTCCATAACGAGATTAGACGGTACCTACCAGCATGGATACAATTTTGACGCCTATCAGTTTGTTCGAGACGGTGTTCTATATAGTTTCGGGGGCTATGGTTTTTGGATGGAGAACAATATGCTGAATAGTTTTGATGAGGTTGCGAGAGAATGGTTTCACGTTTCAAAAGCGCCGTTCCCGGTCGAGGTTGATAGCAAAAGTGGGATTCGTCATTTGCGTTGGTACGACAGGCAAGAAGATATTTTGTATGTAAGTCATTATCGCACCCTATATGCGTATGAATTCAAGAAGGAAAGCTGGTTAGCTAAAGGTAGACTTGATGCTGGGCTATATCAATCAGTGGCTACACATTTCAACATTATTAATGATAGTGCTGGCTTTGCTTATAATGAAAACGGCTATTGGCTGTTGGATTGGCGTCGCAATAAAATCCATGAACTAGATCTGAGTGCAAACCAAGAGATTTCTTCGCGTTCTGGAGTAGCAGGTATCTATTGTATGTACCCAGTCAATGATGAGATGGTTGTACTCAGAAAATCCGATAAGACTAAGGCTGGTTTTTTTCGTACTGTACATACACCAGCCGATTGGAAGATTTGGAATACTACTAGGTTGTATACTCCATATACTTGGTACAAGGCAGCCTTCTATGGTATTTGCGGCTTAGTTTTATTTCTGCTCGTATTGTTGGCTCGAGCTCGTTACTTGAAGTTCATGAGTAAGAAGTCCGATTGGCTTGAATTTTTAACGCCTGAGGATTTATTGCTATTCAATGCTTTGAAAACAGGTGATTTGGATACTGAAGAAGTTAACAGAATCTTGAATTTGGAAGATGAAGGTTGGGAGGTACAGCGACGTAAGCGTAGTGAAGCCATCAAAGCTATTAATGCATTTGCCAACAAAGCACTTGGATTTGATATCATTGAACGCCACAAGAGCGAGAAAGACAAACGACAGGTAATCTACCGATTAAATTCAGGCTTAAAGTAGCGTTGGCACGATTGTAGCATATCACCAACCACTAATTTTTGGAAGCGCATTTATGAAAAAGCTTTTGCTTGTTTTGGCTATTGCAGCTACATCAACAATGACTGCTCAGAGCAGATGGGGTGTTCGTACAGGGTTGAACTACAATTTAAATACCATCGGACTGAGCGATGCAGCGACCTCTGCACAAGAGATCTTTGAAGGACAGACTTCAGACAACGGCTATCATCTTGGTGTGTTTGGTCGTCAATACCTTGGCGATCAGTTGTATGCTTCAGGAAGTTTATTTTATGCGAAAAACACCCATTTCCTTGAAGGTACAAATGGCCCTAACAACATTTTCTATGAAAGATTCGATCACGAATTCTTGCAGTTGGATGCGGGTCTTGGTTTGAGACTGTTAAAATTTGCACGGGCTGAAGGTGGTGTTCACTACCAAGGTACTATTTCAGATAATGCCTTTAGTCAAACCTTTAGTTCGCCAACTGCGGGATATAACGTAGGTCTAGGTGTAGATATATGGAAACTGAGCTTTGATGTAACCTATTACGGCAGCTTTGCTGACCACACAGGAAGCTGGAACGATATTCCATTAAGCTACAATCGTTCACAGATTTTAGTGAGTCTCGGCGTAAAACTTTAACATTTTAGCTCGTTCATTCTGTAAACTTTGGCACAGGTTTTGACATTACACTGATAGCGTCATCAATTGAGTGTAAGCGAGTAATTTCATTGACGCGACATGGTTTTGTTCAGCGAGCCGCTTCGTACCCCGGGGCGGCTCGTTTGTTTTATAAGGCTGCGAATGCTGCTTTCCCCAATCCGTCAACTTCTAGGCTTACTTCTTTTGTCTCCTTGATAAACGATGCGGCGGTAGATGCACCGGCGAGAACTACCATACCTTTCTTCAGACTGATGCCGTATTGATGGGCCAATCGTGTCGCGGCGGCTAAAGCCTCGAAAGGATTGTCAAGGATAGCGTCGCTTGAGCCTTCGGCTTCCACAGTGCCGTCAAAACTCATAGTCATATCCAAGCCGTTTAGTCCAAGCGGAACTTCACACCACGATCCAACTACGAAGGCACATGAACTGCAATTATCTGCAACGACATCTTCCAGCGAAAACTTAAAGTTCTCGTACCTCGAATCGATCACTTCAATGGCCGATGCAACGCCGTCCACATAGTCTAAGACCTCATCTGCATCAAGAACCCCTTCAATGTCTTTAGAGAGGTGAAAGGCAATTTCAGGTTCTGCACGCGGGTGGCAGCATTTTGTGGTAGCAAGCGGTGTATCAGTGTCGAGCTGCATGTCCGCCGTCAATTGGCCAATAATCATATCGCTTACTCCCATTTGCTCCATCTTCGCACGGGAAGTAAAGCCCATTTTTACACCCACGATTTCATGTCCTTCGTCAACGCGGTGTTTGATGAGTTCATGTTGCACTTTATAGGCCGATTCAAGATCGTACTCTTCTGTATTTGAAAATTGTGCAGTAGGCTTTTGAGTGCGCGCGCTGCGATGTAAAATCGCTGCTTTTTCAGAAATGCTTGTCATTATAATTTGATGCAAATGTTCTTAGGTTCGGTAAAGAATCTCAAGGCTTCGAATCCGCCTTCTCGGCCCACACCGCTTTGCTTGACTCCACCAAACGGTGTTCGTAGATCACGAAGCAACCAGCAGTTCACCCATATGATCCCAGCATGCAATCCTGCAGCCATTCTATGGGCAGTTTTCAGGTCTGAAGTCCATATCGTTGCCGCAAGACCGTAGGCAGTTCCGTTAGCCATAGCCAAAGCTTCCCCCTCTGTATCAAATGGAGTAAGGGTGACCACTGGGCCGAATATTTCTTCTTGGTTTGTGCGGCAGTCCGCCGGTAGGTTTTCGAAAACAGTAGGGGCGATGAAGTAGCCTTTTTCACAGCGACCTTCAAGTTGTACCCGATGCCCGCCAGTGAGCAGCGTACCGCCCTCTTCTTTGGCGAGTTCGATGTAGCTCAACACCTTCTCCATGTGCTCTTTACTCACGACAGCGCCCATTCGTGCCTCCTTGGTAAGTGGATCTGCAACGGTGAGACCGTTGACACGTTCCAAAAAGGCTGCTTTGAACTTCTCGTAGATGCCTCTTTGGATATAAATGCGAGACCCACACAGGCAAATTTGCCCTTGATTTGCAAAAGAAGAGCGAACCGATGTATTAACAGCGTCTTCAAAATCACAATCGTCAAAAACGACATTGGCGTTCTTTCCGCCCAATTCTAGGCTTATCTTCTTGAACATGGGTGCTGCTACCGAAGAAATAGCTTTACCGGTTTGTGTACCTCCTGTGAAGGAGATGATATTGGTATCATTGTGTGCAACGATGGCTGCACCGACTTCTGCACCCAATCCGTGGACAATGTTTAACACGCCTTTTGGAAAGCCAATTTCATTCAAAATTTCGCTCAGTAAATAAGCCGTGGCTGGTGTAATCTCTGAAGGTTTGGCGACAACAGTATTTCCTGCGGCGAGCGCAGGGGCAATCTTCCAACTGAACAGATACAGCGGTAAATTCCAAGGGCTGATACATCCGGCTACACCAATGGGCTGACGCAGGGTGTAATTAAAACCGTCCACCCCCATATCATGGGTTTCATACGCGTCGTGAAGGATGGCGGTTGCGTAGAACTTGAAGTTGTCGCGGGCGCGAGGGATGTCCACAGCGGTGGCGAGTTTGAGCGGCTTGCCGTTGTCTTTACTCTCGGCTAGTGCCAGCGTTTCGAGTTTTGAGTCTATGGCATTCGAAACTTTCATGAGCCACGACGAACGCTCTGCTGCGCTTAGTGAACTCCATGCTGGAAAAGCGGCCTTTGCCGCGGCCACAGCAAGCTCTACATCTGCTGCTTGGCTCCGTGGGATGATGCCATAGGCGTTTCCGGTGGAAGGATCAATGTTGTCTAGGAACTGGCCACCTACTGGATCGGAAAAGGCGCCATCGATGTAATTGCGAATGTTCATTATCTGGGTCTGTGTGTAGCGAAGATAAGGAAGCTTTGGGTCCAATTTTAAAAGCCCTCACTTTTGCCCTAAATTGGTACTCCAAAGCAAACAAAACATGTCTGTACTACAACCGTTCAATTTCCAGAAGTGGCTCGATGAAAATCGCGACCTGCTTAAACCACCAGTAGCCAACAAAAACTTGACGCCTGATAGCGATGAATACATCGTCATGGTCGTTGCAGGTCCAAACGCTCGCAAGGATTACCACTACAACGAAACGGAAGAATTCTTCTACCAATTGGAGGGGAACATCACCGTCAATGTGCAAGTGGACGGCAACGTAAAAAGCTTGGATTTGGGTCCTGGAGACATGATGACCGTGCCTGCGAAAGTGCCGCACAGTCCTGTGCGCCACGAAGGAAGTATCGGTTTAGTGGTGGAGCGCAAGCGCGAAGGCCGCGGCTATACGGACGGGCTATTGTGGTTCTGTGACAGCTGTAACCACAAGTTGCACGAGACCTATTTCGAGCTGAAGAACATTGAAACGGATTTCTTGCCAAGGTTCAAAGAATATTACGCCAGCGAAGAGAAGCGCACCTGTGAGAAGTGTGGTACGACGATGGAATCGGACCCGAGATTCGTGTAAGTATGTGTGAGGTAACTAGCAGAAATTTCACGGTAGATATACATACACACATCTTACCAAGAGACATCCCAAACTTCCGAGAGCGCTTTGGATACGGAGGTTTTATCAGCCTTGATCACCATATGCCCTCCTGTGCTAGAATGATGAAGGACGACCACTTTTTTAGAGAGGTGGATAGCAATTGTTGGGACCCTGGAACGCGCATGAGTGAATGCGACCATCAGTTTGTAGATGTACAGGTGCTTTCGACCGTTCCTGTGATGTTCAGCTATTGGGCCAAGCCTAAGGATACGCTTGAGGTGGCGGTGTTCTTGAACGACCACATTGCAGAAATTTGTGCGAAATACCCGAAGCGCTTTGTAGGCCTTGGAACGCTGCCTATGCAGGCGCCAGAGTTGGCTATTGCAGAGCTTAGACGTTGTAAAGAAATCGGCCTTCAAGGCATTCAGATAGGAACACACATCAACGATTGGAACCTCGACGCACCAGAGTTATTTCCCATCTTCGAGGCCTGTCAAGATCTGGATATGGCCATCTCCGTTCACCCGTGGGACATGATGGGCAAGGACAAGATGGAAAAGTATTGGCTCCCTTGGTTGGTGGGCATGCCTGCAGAGAGCTCGTTGGCCATCTGTTCACTGATTTTTGGTGGTGTTTTTGAGCGACTGCCGAAGCTTCGTTTCGCATTTGCCCACGGCGGCGGCTCATTCCCAGCGACATTGGCGCGAATTAAGCACGGTTTTGACGTTCGTCCGGATCTGTGCGCCATTGACAATCAGATTTCACCGGAGAAATATATGGGCAAGTTTTGGCTCGATTCGCTCGTTCACGATCCTAAAATGCTTGACTACATCGTTGGACTCGTTGGCGAGAATAGAGTGGCACTGGGTACCGATTATCCGTTCCCGCTCGGAGAATTGGAGCCTGGAAGACTCATAAATTCAATGCCTTGGAGCGAGGAGCGCAAAGGAAAATTGTTGCACGGTGCGGCCCTTGAGTGGTTGAATTTAGACCTTGCAAAGTTCATTTAATCACACTTGCCGGTAGACCTCAATTATGGTAGTTTTGTTGTTCAATTATTCGCCTAATGAGTGATGCCATCAAACACGAATGTGGTCTTGCATTCGTTCGCCTTCGCAAACCGCTAGAATATTACGTTGAGAAATACGGAACGGCTTTTTATGGCCTGAACAAGATGTACCTTCTCATGGAGAAGCAACGCAACCGCGGACAAGACGGTGCGGGTTTGGCGAATGTGAAGTTGGACATGGAACCTGGTACGCGCTACATCTCGCGTTACCGTTCAGTGGATACCAATGCCATTGGTGATATTTTCGGAAAAGTACAGAAACGCATTGCGGAAGGGGTCGGTGAAGACACTGCTCTTTTAAAGGATGTGCCTTGGCTGAAGAAGAACTTGCCTTTTACTGGTGAGGTATTCTTAGGTCACTTGCGTTACGGTACCTACGGAGGCAATACAATTGAAGCATGTCACCCCTTTTTACGTCAGAACAACTGGCCAACGCGAAATTTGATCGTAGCGGGGAACTTCAACATGACCAATGTCGATGAGCTCTTTGGAGAGTTGGTTGAATTGGGCCAGCATCCAAAAGAGAAAGCAGATACAGTGACCATCATGGAGAAGATTGGTCACTTCTTAGACGAAGAAAATGATCGTCTATACTATGAACTAAAGGAGGAAGGGTATACCAAGAAGGAAGCCACTGCAGAGATTGCCAAGCGTCTCGATGTAGCAGGTGTTTTGAAGAGCGCTTCCAAGAAATGGGACGGCGGTTACGCCATGGCCGGTATGTTGGGCCATGGGGATTCTTTTGTTTTAAGAGATCCTGCCGGAGTTCGCCCGGCCTTCTATTACTACGACGATGAGATTGTGGTGGTGGCTTCTGAGCGCCCAGTGATCCAAACGGCGTTGAACATTAAGACGGACGAGGTGAATGAATTGCCACCTGGGTCGGCCATTATTGTGAAGCACCACGGTGATGTCAATATTGAGCAAATTAAGGAGCCGCTGGACTACAAAGCGTGTTCTTTCGAGCGCATCTACTTCTCTCGTGGAAACGATAGAGACATCTACAACGAGCGTATTGAGCTAGGCCGTCGTCTGATTCCAAAATTGGTCGAGAAGGTAGAAGGTGATGTAGACAATACGGTCTTCTCATTCATTCCGAATACTGCAGAAGTAAGCTTTTACGGTGTAGTTAAGGGAATGGAAGACCATTTCAATACCTTGAAGTACGAAGCCATTAAGGACGGGAATTTGAGCGACGATGAGCTCAAAGCCGTGCTTGAAAAGCGTCCTCGCGTGGAGAAAGTGGCTTGGAAAGATGTGAAGCTCCGCACCTTCATTACGGAAGACAGCTCTAGGGACGAGTTGGTGAGTCATGTTTATGATATTACCCACGGTTCTGTAACACCACAGGACCATTTGGTAGCCATCGACGATAGTATTGTTCGTGGAACGACGTTGAAGCAGAGCATACTGAGAATTTTTGACCGATTGTCTCCAAAGCATATTGTGATTGCCTCTTCGGCACCACAGATTCGCTACCCGGATTGTTACGGGATTGATATGGCACGTATGGGTGATTTCATTGCGTTCCGCGCAGCAGTAGCACTATTGAAGGAGCACGGTAAGACTGAAATCATCGATGCAGTGTATCAAAAGTGTAAGGCACAGGAAACGCTTCCAGACGATGAGGTTCGGAACTATGTTAAGGAGATTTACGAGCCATTTACCGCTGAAGAGATCAGCGCTAAGATTGCCGAATTATTGACGCCGCCTGATGTAAAAGCGAAGGTGAGTATTGTTTATCAAGACATTGAAGATTTACACTTGAGTTGTCCAAATAACCCTGGAGATTGGTATTTTACAGGAAATTACCCTACAGCAGGTGGAAATCGAGTGGTGAACAAGAGCTTTATTTTCTACGTTGAGGGTAGGAAAGAAAGAGCATACTAGTGAAAATCTACACCAAAACAGGCGATAAAGGAACAACTTCCTTACTTAGCGGTACTCGAGTCTCTAAGGCTGATATGCGCTTAGATGCTTACGGAACCTTAGACGAATTAAACTCATGGTTGGGTGTGCTAGCTTCAGAACTTCCTGCCAATAGCTTCCCGTTATTGACTAAAATTCAGAGCGAGCTGTTTTCTATGGGCTCCTACCTTGCGTTGGAAGGTGAAGCCACGTTTCAGATGCCAAAATTGGACCCGGATTTAGTTAATGCATTGGAGCGTCAGATAGATTCATGGAACGAACAGCTTCCTGAATTGAAAAATTTCATTTTACCCAGCGGCTCGAAGGCATCGTCAATGGCACAGGTGGCCCGTACCATTACGCGTCGAGCTGAACGTCGTGTAGTGGCATTGGCCAATGAAGTTGAAGTGCAGGAAGAGATCCAAGTATTCTTGAATAGATTGTCGGACTTCTTCTTTGTCCTGGCTCGATTCATTCTTCACAAGGAAGGTCTAGAACAGCGTATTTGGACTCCTAACTATTAGGAAGTTACATTTTTGTAAAAAAGTTGCAGAAGTGAGATAATCGATTACATTTGCACGAAATACCAAATCGAGTTAATACGATAAAATATGTACTGGACTTTAGAATTAGCTTCTTATTTGAGTGATGCTCCATGGCCTGCAACCCGTGATGAGTTGATCGATTATGCAATTCGCACTGGTGCACCTCTAGAGGTGGTTGAGAATCTTCAAGCTATCGAAGAGGAAGAGGAAGAAACTTATGAAAGCATCGAGGAAATTTGGCCGGATTATCCGTCCGAAGAGGATTTCCTTTGGAACGAAGAAGAATATTAAGAAGAGGCCCTACTAAGGGCCTTTTTTTTGGTGCAAAAAGCACAGAATTCGGTGAGTTTGTTAATAGCGATATCATTATTGCTCTTAACAGCGAAATCCCCGGCTTTTGTGTTGTACTTTTGAGTGAATTTCCAACACACTGAAATGGACAGATTTTCATTTTTAGGTAGCGTACATGCGGAGTTTATCGACGAGCAGTACCAACGTTATCTGAAAGAACCGGACAGCACGGAGCCGAGCTGGAGGGCCTTCTTCCAAGG
>CATAPZ010000161.1:0-3806 GCA_949486955.1 Cryomorphaceae bacterium
CGAGAAGAGCTCGATCTGCGCGCCGGAAAGGTGGTCAATGAAAACCTCAAGGTGATGAGCCGCAACAAAATTAAAAAGTATTTCTACGAGAAGGGCTATTTGAATGCGGCGGTAGAGGTGCTTGAAAAAGTGGATACCACCTACAATAACGCGGTAATCCTTGGTTTCAAGATTGACCCGGGTGCACGTGTGAAAATTGGCGACATCGTTTTCACGGGGAACGAAGCCGTAAGCGAAAAGGTGCTCCGCAAGGCGATGAAAAACACCAAAATCAAGGGTAAGGCTATCTTTAAATCGTCGAAGCTCAAGAAGAAGGAGTACCGTGAAGACCTTCGTGCCATTGTTGCGAAGTACAACACACTAGGGTACCGTGATGCTCGTGTAGTGAGCGATACGGTTTACAGCATTAGTGACGAACTTGTACAGATTGACATTAATGTTGAGGAAGGTAAGAAGTACTATTTCGGAGACATCACTTTCATAGGGAACACGAAATATGAAACAGAACTTCTCTCGGGCATCTTGAAAATTAATCGTGGCGATATATACGACTCGCAGCACTTGAATGAGCGTGTAAGTTTCGATCCGAACGGCAACGACGTTGCTTCGATATACCTGAACAACGGCTACTTGTTCTCTCAGGTTATTCCAGTGGAGAAGAATGTAACTAACGACACCATTGATATCGAGATTCGTATCCAAGAAGGCCGCCAAGCGACCATTCGTAAGGTGAGCATTAGCGGTAACGAAAGAACGAACGATCATGTGATTTACCGTGAGGTGCGCACGAAGCCGGGAGATTTGTTCTCAAAAGCGATGATTCAACGTACCATTCGTGAGCTCTCGCAGTTGGGCTATTTTGACCAGCAGCAGATTGGTGTAAATCCTGTGCCGGATCCACAGACAGGAACGGTGGATTTAGAGTACACAGTGGTAGAGCGCTCGACGTCGCAGCTTGAATTGCAAGGGGGCTGGGGTGCCGGACGTGTGGTTGGAACCTTAGGTCTGAACTTCAACAACTTCTCGGCACGCAACATCAACAACAAACGTGCTTGGCAACCGTTGCCAACGGGAGATGGTCAAACGATTAACATCCGTGCACAGTCAAACGGTTTGTACTTCCAGAGCTACAATGCCTCATTTACGGAACCTTGGTTGGGCGGTCGTAAGCCGAATAGTTTCACAGGAACCATTTACCACAACGTACAGACCAACGGGGTAGAGCGTTCAAACCCGAACCGCCAAAGTTTGTACATCACAGGTATCAACTTCGGATTGGGTCAACGTTTGAAATGGCCAGACGATTACTTCACCTTGTACCAAGGAATTGAGTTCCGTCGATTTAACCTCGACAACTTCCCAACGGGATTCTTGAACTACAGAAAGGGGATTTCGAACAACGTGAATTACAAATTCACTTTAGGTCGTAACAACACGGATGTGCCGATCTTCCCAACACGCGGTTCACAGATCAGCTTTGCTGCGGAACTAACGCCGCCGTTTAGCATGTTCCGTGACGACATTGACTACAAAAACTTGAGCTCAGAGGAGCGTTTCCGTCTCGTAGAGTACCACAAGTGGAAACTGAATGCGGATTGGTTTGCACCGATCACCTCCAAGTTTGTCATTCGTACACACGGTGAGTTTGGTTTCTTGGGAAGCTACAATAAAGACTTAGGCCTTCCGCCGTTCGAACGTTTCTACGTAGGTGGTGATGGTTTGACCAACTTTGTTATTGACGGTCGTGAAATCATTGGATTGCGCGGTTATCAAAACAACTCTATTACACCAGCAGGTGGTGGAGCATTGTACAACAAGTACATCTTTGAAGCACGTTACATCATTGCTAATACGCCTTCAGCACAGGTGTTCCCATTGGTGTTTATGGAAGCGGGTAACAACTATGATAATTTCTGGGACTACCGAGCGTTTAACCTTAAAAGAAGTGCAGGTGCTGGTATCCGCATCTTCATGCCAATGTTCGGTTTGATGGGTGTAGATGTTGGGTATGGATTTGATCCAGAGCCGAACGGCGCGACCGCGAGTGGTTGGCAGACGCACTTCATCATTGGTCAACAGTTCTAAATATAACTACCTTCGCCGCAATGAAATGTAAAGGTCTCTTTCTTACCCTTGCCCTTGTGTTAAGCACAGCAGTGTTTGGCCAGCGCTATGGTGTAGTGGATACCGATTATATTTTGAAGAGTCTGCCTGAATATGCACAAGCAAAGAGTCAGATTGACAAGCTGAGTGAGCAGTGGGCAGGAGAAGTAAGTGCACTTCAAAGTGAATTAGAGAGCTTGAAAGATGCATTAGATGCAGAACGTATCTTACTTTCGCCAGAGAAATTAGAAAAAAGAGAAGAGGGTATCGAAGCTAAGCAAGCCGAGGTCATAGCTCTTCAACAAAAATACTTCGGACCTGAGGGGCAGCTATTTGAAAAGCGTAACCAGTTGGTTCAACCTATCCAAGACAAGGTTTTTGGTGCTGTACAGGCAGTTGCTCGAAAGCGTAAATTGGAATTGGTCCTTGACAAAAGTGCCCAAAGCGGTGTCCTTTTTGTCGATAAGGACAAGGACTACAGTGATGAAGTATTAAATAGTTTAAAGCGATAAAAACAATAGAAATGAAAAGAGTATTACTCGCACTTGCCTTGACATTGGGCTTTGCTACAACCTCAGTTGCTCAGCAAAAAGTAGGTCACATTAATGTTGATGAGCTGTTGGCAGTTATGCCAGAGACTCAGTCAGCACAAGCAGAAATTCAAAAGTACCAAGGTCAACTTGAGGGCGATGCTCAAGCGATGCAAGAAGAGTACATGACCAAGATGCAGAACGCACAGGCAAACGTAGACACGTGGACTCAGTTGCGTCTTCAGAAGGAGCAAGAAGAGCTAGAAGCTATGGGTCAGCGTATCATGGCGTTCAACCAGAGTGCTCAGCAAGAACTTCAGCGCAAGCAAATGGATCTTATGTTGCCTATCATCGAGAAGGCACAAGAAGCAGTAAATAAAGTAGCTGCCGATAACGGGTTCGCTTACGTGCTAGATGCTTCAGCTTCAAAAGCAGTAGTTGTTTATTTGGACGGTGGTGAAGATATCATGCCGCTTGTTAAGGCTGAGTTGGGCATCCAATAAGCCAAAAGAAATAGATTTTCAGACCCCTTGTTGGCGAAGCCGGCGAGGGGTTTTTTGTGGCTAGATTATTGGTAATTTTACACGGCATGAGTAGCATTGGAAAAATAGGCTTATTTGATAGTGGACTGGGAGGTCTTACGGTGCTTCGCGCGCTCAATAAGATGCTGCCCGATGCTGCCAAAGTCTATTATGGCGATACCCTCCACCTTCCTTACGGGGACAAGAGCGACGAGGCGATCGTTGGCTACAGCACAGAGATTGTGCAGTTTTTAAAAGACCAAGGGTGCGGACTTATCGTCATTGCTTGTAACAGCGCCAGTGCAGCTGCAGGTAAAGCCTTAGAAGAGCGCTTTCCCGAATTGACCTTTGTTAATGTGATTGACCCGGTGGTCGATTATCTAGCGTCCCTTTCCCCACAGAAAGTGGGCTTGCTTGGCACGCGTGCCACGGTTCGCAGCGGTGCCTACTCTCACAAACTTGCAGCCAAAAATAGCGAGGTTCAGCTTCAAGCATTGGCTACACCATTGCTTGTTCCTTTAATCGAAGACGGATTCCTAGGTACAGGGATAGATGCCAGTGTTCTAGCGCACTACTTAAATGACCCGGCCATGAACGGCATTACTTCGCTAGTTCCTGGCTGTACCCATTACCCGTTATTAAAGGAGGCCGC
>CATAPZ010000162.1:0-6376 GCA_949486955.1 Cryomorphaceae bacterium
TCGCCGCTTAAATAATAGTCTTTTATCTCAAAATCACTCTTCGTACCGTGATGAATGTGTGGCGATGCTAGGTCCGAGGCCTGCATGCGAAGGGGTGCTGAGGGCTGAACGTCACAGGCGACAAACGCGGCGCTTATGGAAAGTAGGGTTAAAAATTTTTTCATGTGCTGTGGGCTAAAAAAAGGCGCACGTGGCGCCTTTCTAAGATAGTATCAAATGATTAAGCATGTGCTGCTGCTGCAGTGGATGCGTTTTCTCCCGCGGCTACTTCAAACCATTGGCCGTCGATCGCGAATTTGGCAGGTACGCCACTCACGTTCTCGATGGTCATGCCTTCGGCGGTGAGGTTTGCTTTGAGCGTCGCGCCTCTCCAAAGGATAGAGAAGGTTAGGCCCTTCCACTGACTAGGGAGCTTTGGTGTGAAATGGAGTTCTTCGCCACGAATCTTCATGCCCCCGAACCCTTGAACGACAGACATCCAGGTACCCGCCATCGAGGTAATGTGCAACCCTTCGTGAACCTCGCGGTTGTAATCGTCGATGTCCAAACGAGAGGTGCGCAAATACATTTCGTAGGCTTTCTCGGGGTAGTCAATTTGCGCCGCTAGGATGGCGTGAACACATGGGCTCAACGAGCTCTCATGAACTGTCTTCGGCTCATAGAAGTCGAAATTGCGCTTTACTTCGTCCTCCTCGTAGAGATGATTCAAGAAGTAATAGCCCTGCAATACGTCCGCTTGCTTGATGAAGATGGAACGCAAGATGCGGTCCCAGCTCCAGTGCTGGTTGATCGGACGCTCGTCCAGGCTGAGGTCGTCTGCGGTAAGCTGCTCTTTATCGAGGAAGCCGTCTTGCTGCAATACCACACCAAGCTTTTCACTTTTTGGGTAGTACATCTTGGCGATGATGTCATTCCACTTTGCGAATTCAGTATCGGCGTTCAGGGCAGTCTTGCTAGTTATAGCGCTCAGCGCGCCCGCAGCATTTTCTGCGAGCCAATTGTGGGCTTCCAACGTCCACTCCAACGTCCACGCCGCCATGCGGTTGGTGTACCAGTTGTTGTTGATGTTGTTCTCGTATTCGTTCGGCCCAGTTACACCAAGCATCACGTAGGCTTCCTTTTCCTGTGACCAATTCACACGCTGCGACCAGAATCGGCTAATACCTAGAAGGACTTCAAATCCACCTTCGGCCAAATAGCCCCAATCTTGTGTGTGACGTATGTAGTCGAACACGCCATATGCGATGGCTGCATTGCGGTGGATTTCCTCGAAAGTGATCTCCCACTCGTTGTGACATTCCTCGCCGTTCATTGTCACCATTGGGTACAATGCTGCACCGTTGGTAAACCCGAGCTTACCCGCATTTTCGATGGCCTTATCCAACTGCTTGTAACGGTACAAACACAAGTTTTTCGCTACCTCCGGCTGAGCCGTTGCGAGGTAGAAAGGCAAACAGTACGCTTCCGTATCCCAGTAGGTAGAACCGCCGTATTTCTCGCCGGTAAACCCTTTCGGACCGATGTTCAATCGATCGTCCACACCCGTGAAGGTCTGGTTCATGTGGAAGATGTTGAAACGAATGCCCTGCTGTGCTTCCGCGTCGCCGTCAATTTCAATATCAGAGGTTTCCCATTTGTTGTGCCAAGCGGCTACGTGCTCACCACGTAATGCTTCATAGCCTTGCGCTGCTGCCGCTGTAGCGCTCGCCGCTGCCTTTGCGTCCAAGCTAGCCACCTCGTGGTTCATGCTAGACAATACAGCTGCGAATTTTTCAAGTTTCAAAGTTTGACCTTCGGCCACTTCATAGCAGGCGCACTCACTGACGAACATGTGTTTTGCATCTGAACTCATGCCCCATTCTTGCGGCGCTCCGTCCAACGATAGGCTGTTGCGCATGGACACAGCTACCTCAAAACCGGTCTTTTTGGTCTTGGCGTGCACATAGCTTGCACCCGCCTCTTGACCTTGAGTAACAGGCTCCCAAAACTTCTCGTCGTAGTTGCTGTCCTCGTTTTCTACATCGAAATCGAGGTAGGAGCATAACTCAATCTTGCCTGAGAAATTCTTTGGCGTAACGCTGTAGGAAATGGTTCCAATCTCGTCTTGGACGATGCTCACTAAACGCTCGGCTTCAACAGCTACGATCTTGCCTGAAGGAAGAGTTGCTTCGAAAGAGCGCTTGAGCAATCCGCTTTGCATGTCGAGCTCACGGTAGAATGAAGCTACTTCAGTAGCGGTATGAAGGTCCAATTCTTCACCGTCGACCTTCACCTGAATACCGATCCAATTGCAAGAGTTCAATACTTTGGCGAAGTATTCCGGGTATCCGTTTTTCCACCAACCTACTCTTGTTTTATCGGGGTAATACACCCCAGCGATGTATGAGCCTTGAAGACTCTTGCCTGTATATGTCTCTTCGAAATTCGCGCGTTGACCCATGCGACCATTGCCGATGGAGAACAAACTTTCGCTCTTAGGATGATTTTCAGAATCCCAACCGCGCTCGATGATCTTCCAAGGATCTACCTCAGTATATTTATTGAACATATGATGTGTGTAAGCTTCTTAAAAGTGAGCTACCAAAGCTTCAGGAGTCGTATCGCCCAATGCGGTGAAGTGGATATCTGCCTGCAAGGTCTCAGCATCGCCGATACCTACGCTTGACATTCCACCTGTCTTGGCCGCTTGGACCCCAGCGATGGAGTCTTCAAACACGACACATTCTGACGGTTCAAGTCCTAGAGCTTCTGCTCCTTTCAAAAATACCTCTGGATGAGGTTTGCCGTTTACCACATTATTCCCATCAATTATCGCAGTAAACAATGGAGTGATGCCCAATTTTTCTAAAATCATGGGTGCGTTTTTCGAAGCGCTACCCAACGCGATTTTGACGCCTTGGTCGTAGGCAGTTTGCAAGAAATCCAGTGCGCCTGGTAGCGCATCCTGCGGGCCTAAACCCTGCACCAACTCTAGATACCACTTGTTTTTCTCTACCATCAAAGTTTGGAACTCTTCGTCGCTCACTGTAGCGCCCGTCCATTCGATAATTTTCTTAAGCGAATCTACTCGGCTCACGCCTTTGAGCTGCTCGTTTTGTTCTTCAGTAAAGTCGCCGCCCAATTTTTGAGCAAGACGGCGCCATGCTTGAAAATGAAAAACGGCGGTATCTACAATAACGCCGTCTAAATCAAAAAGGAATCCTTTAATCATGTGATCGGTTTAAACTTTATAGGCATCGAGCACTTTCAAGTACTCAAGATGATACTTAATGAGTCCGTCCACAGGTTTGCGCATGATCTGTCCGAGAAGCATTCCGCGCTCTTCTAACACCTCTTCAAGAATCTCGTGGAAGATGGCACCAACACTACCTACAAAGTGCACAGGGACTTCTTTGTAGTTGTCGAAACACGCGATGTGGATATCTGCGAATTTTGCGAATCCTTCGCGTACAATTTGCTTCACGTACGGGTGCTCCATGTGTTTTCCAGCAAAGCGGCTGAAAGACGCGAGGTATACGTTTGCATTAGGCTTGTTGTATACGCTAGTGATGATCTCATCTTTGTCCAATTGGTATGTGTTGAAGAAATCCTCAGCCATCTCCACAGGGAGCTTTTTGTATAAAAAATCGGATACCAAACGCTTGCCTATGAAGCTCGCTGAACCTTCATCGCCAAGAATATATGCCAAGGCAGGCACTTCTTCGCTTACTTCAGCCCCATCAAAGAAACAGCTGTTTGATCCTGTGCCTATAATACAAGTGATTGCAGGTTCTCCCGTGTAGGTCGAGTAGGCACTAGCTACGAGGTCGTGATCGACATTAACTTGTGCATTGGGAAGCACTTGTTGCAAACCGTCTTTAACAATGTCTTTCAAGCTTTCAGAAGATGCACCTGCGCCATAGAAATAAACGAATTCTACCTGACTATGGATAGTCTTAACCACCTCGTTCTCACTCAACTCCTCATTAATAAAAGAAGCTGAATGAAAATAAGGGTTGAACCCCATTGTAGAGAAGCGCTTGTGTTCCGTGCCGTCTGAGTTGAGAACCACCCAGTCGCATTTCGTAGAACCACTTTCTGCAATTAATATCATAGCGAGTTATTGTAAGTCCCCGCGGTGGGCCGCGGGGACATTAAAATAATATTAAGCTAAACGCTCAACTAGGTTTGCCAAACGCGCAGAGTACCCTGCCTCGTTGTCGTACCAACCTAGTACTTTAACCAAGTTTCCTTTTGCTGAAGTAACGCCAGCATCGAAGATACAGCTGTGCTTATCACCAACGATATCAGAGCTTACGATTGGGTCTTCAGTGTACATTAGAATACCTTTCAATGGACCTTCTGCAGCTTCTTTCATTGCAGCGTTTACTTCTTCAGCTGTAACCTCTTTGCTTAGAGTTACCGTCAAATCTGTAGCAGAACCAGTGATCGTAGGAACACGCATTGCGTATCCGTCAAGTTTTCCTTTCAACTGTGGCAATACCAAAGCAACCGCTTTTGCTGCACCTGTTGAAGTAGGAATCATGTTAACTGCTGCTGCACGAGCACGACGCTTGTCAGAGTGCGGCGCATCTTGGATACGCTGGTCAGAAGTGTACGCGTGGATCGTACACATGAAACCGCTTTCGATTCCGAACTTCTCGTCCAATACTTTCGCCATTGGAGACAAACAGTTGGTTGTACAAGAAGCATTGCTTACCATCGTATCATCTGCAGTCAATTCGCCGTCGTTTACACCCAAAACAATGGTTTTGATGTCGCCTGAAGCTGGAGCACTGAGCGCTACTTTCTTAGCACCTGCTTTGATGTGCTTGCCCATACCTTCTGCATCGCGGAAGAAACCTGTAGATTCAATAACTACGTCGATACCTAGTTCTGCCCAAGGCAAAGTTTCTGGATCGCGCTGAGCGTATACAGTAATCTCCTTACCGTTTACGATTAAGCTGTTCTCAGTGTGCTCTACTGTACCGTTGAAACGACCGTGTGCACTGTCGTACTTCAAGAGGTGCGCGAGCATATCTGTAGCTGTCAAATCATTGATTGCTACGATCTCTACGTTGTCATTTTCGATCAAGTTTCTGAATGTCAAACGACCGATGCGGCCGAAGCCATTGATTGCAATTTTACTCATAATCTGGTGTGTTGTTAGGTTGCTAGAATTCTAGCGATTGTTAGCATTTCTTCGTCTAAATCTGTGGTCTTAGAAATTGCTTCTGATAGAGGCGTGTAAACTACTTTTTGATTGATCATTCCCGTCATGACTTTAGCCTGACCTTCCATCAATCCCTTTACTGCGCAGAAGCCCAATACAGAGGCTAAAACTCGATCGTTGGTTGATGGTGATCCTCCGCGCTGTGTGTGTCCGAGGTTAGTCACCTTCACATCAATGCTTGGGAATTCTTTTTTCACTGCTTGGGCAATCTCGAAGATGTCGCCAAGGTGGTTTCCTTCTGCGACCATGACGATGTTTGAGGTTTTACGCTTTGCTTGAGCCTGGCGCAAGTCCTCGAACAGATCATTGTACGTACTCTTCTTTTCAGGAAGGATGATGCTCAAGGCACCTGTAGCCATACCCGTTGAGGCAGCAATATATCCAGTATCTCTACCCATTACTTCAACAAAGAACAGGCGGTTGTGTGACGAGGCGGTATCGCGAATTTTGTCGACACTCTCAATGACCGTATTGGTGGCGGTGTCGTACCCAATAGTAAAATCGGTCCCGTACAAATCGTTGTCGATCGTTCCCGGTACACCGATGACGCGAATGTTATGCTCTTCGGCAATTTTTAAAGCCCCTGTAAAAGAACCGTCACCACCGATCACTACCAACGCATCAATATTTCTCTTCTTTAGGTTCGCTGCAGCCTTCGCGCGCCCTTCTGCCGTTCTGAATTCTTGGCTTCGGGCACTTTTCAAGAATGTACCTCCGAGTGCAAGGATGTGCTTTACACTATCTGTGGTCAATTCTACGATATCATCTTCTATCATTCCTTCGTACCCACGGTAAGCACCAAATACTTTTTTGCCGTGGTACAAAGCAGTTCTTGTCACCGCACGAATGGCAGCATTCATCCCAGGGGCATCGCCACCTGAGGTAAGAACAACGATATTGTTAATCTCATCAGACATAGTCGCAAAGATAGTAACTAAGTGTAAATAATACACTTATTAAAAAATTACTGCTTATCTTCAAGGAGCCCAAATTTAAAAACATACTTAAACCGACCATGAGTGAATTGAAGGATATCAATCCGAATATTAGCGTTGACTGCGTAATATTTGGGTTCGATGGGGAGCGACTTAATGTTCTCCTGATAGAAGAAAAAGACATCGGCCAGGGTATTTTAAGAATGCGTCTTCCGGGGGATTTGATTCA
>CATAPZ010000163.1:0-9401 GCA_949486955.1 Cryomorphaceae bacterium
ATCTCTGGCGTGGGCGGCGGTCAATGGAAAATTGAATACCCTGCAACAGGACTTAAGGGAACGAATGAAAGTGTTATGAACGGCACGACCTCCATACTGCGACCGCACAATGATGTCCTATGGCTATTGAGTGAAACTGGTATCGGGGCCTTATTTTTTATAGGTATGATGCTTTTGGCACTACTCCACCTGTTGAAGAATAAAGGGCAATTACTTTTTGGCCTGACCATCGTTGCATTCGGCGTTTACGGCTTCGGTGAATTTCCGCTTGAAAGGACGACGCTTCTTATTCCTTTTGCCGTGGCTATGGGCTATCTAGCGAGCCAAAGCAAATCCATTTACGAAGGGGGAAAGCCACTATCCATGACATTATCGACTGCAGCTCTCGTCTTTACGGTCGCAGTGAGTGTAGCAAGAGTAGGTGGAGAAAAGGAAGCAGCGCAAGCTTTAGACGGATACATGAAGCGAAACACCCGTGCTATGGTACAAAATAGTGTTGCCGCCACTGGAACTTTCTTCGAAATGGATATTTATAACAATCCAATGCCATATTTCGAAGGGCTTGGAATCTTGATCTCTGGCGGTCAGCAGCCGAATGCGGGAATACTTAAAAAGAGTGCAGCAGCTTTTCAGCAAGCGCTTGAAATTCATCCTAATCATATTTTAAGTTTGAATCAATTGGCCCAGATTCGCAGGATTGAAGGGAATTATGCAGAGGCAAGCCGATTGTACAATAAAGTACTATCGATGAGTCCAAGAAATACTAGTGCAGCGCTGCGTCTTGCAGAGGTTGAACGCGTACGAGGTGATGTTTATGCTTCTATCAATGCGTTGAAAAAATTGGATAAGAAATACACACCCCAGAATCTCAACGGGCTAGGAAGGGAAGCAACACAAACCTTACAAGCATTTGCTGCAACGAGTAACCCACGGCCAGCTTCACAGCGTTTACACCGCAAACTTCAAGGTCAAAAACCAGGTAAAATGTGGCAGATCTGGGCTGAATCCAGGAAAAATTAAACGGTTGAAACGCGATTTGTAAAATATTTGGCACCGCTTTTGCGTTACCAATAGAAATACTACATTAGCAATATGCAACAGCAATTTATTCATACAGCAAGCTTTAATAACCGCATTTATGTGTGGAAGGGTTGTGTATACAATATTGTGAAGGCATAGAGATTTAAATTATACAACCCAGGATATAGAAAGCGCCTTCACCATGTGAGGGCGCTTTTTTTATGTCTACAATTTGAACGAAATGAAAAATTTCTTCACCACCGTAAGAAAAGCAGGTCCGTTAAAAACGAGAAAGCAGTTGAGCATCGATGGCAACATGGTTGATACTCAAGGAATGCTCACCGTTTGGAATCTTATGGATGCCATGAACGAAATCAAAAGTGAACGTCTCGAAGCATTAATGCTCGATGAACATTACCGCGACAAGGTGAAGAACATTGATTTAAAGCTCTACAGCAATGCACAATTAGGCGAAGATTTACTCGTTGAGAGCAACTTCGCTCCGAACGGAAAAAAACAGGTGGATCTAAAGGTTTATGTAAGTAAACGGGCCAAAGGAGAGCCTGCAAGAAGAGTTTGTAAAGCGGTATATACGCTAGCCATTGAGGCAAAATAATAAGGAGAATGGGCTCGTTTTGATGTGAGTGTTTGTGGTTATTTATTCGAGGGCCCATTCATGCAGGTAGTTGTACCCCTGCAATCAAAAAGCCCGGCGCTGCGCGCCGGGCTTTTATGTTATAAAGTCCTTTGAATTGCCCTTTCAAGCCAGAGAAGCACTTCTGAAATATCCGCATCCTCCTCAGTGAGATGGATCACATGCGAACACATACTCCCCGCTTTCATGAGCTGTAGATTTCCCACTGGCTCCTGCCCTTTGACATTTATCCAAACTTCGAACCTAGCCTTGGTGGCCGGCACTAAACACCCAACTTGTTTTGAAGTCCGAATGCTGTAATACTTCTTCTTACCGCTGAGCTCAAATTCCAAACCGGTAGCTTGCAAGCCAGCAACGAGGCGATCATGTAAAGGCTTCCAGTGCTCCTTGCCCTTGAAAACGCTATCCTCTACTTGGCCTTCATCCATGTGTAGAGAGGTATTTTCTTTGGTCAAGTGAACCACCATATTCGCATGTCCGTGACCAATACCGAATTCCTCTTTCAAGCGCTTGACATTGGCCATGTGCTTCGGCTCGTTCCAAGAGCGGACCATATCTACCCAATACGAAATAGGCTGGCCCGTTTTCTTCTCGAGACCTGCAATGTGGCTATGAATTCCGGCGTTTAGGTCTTGGCTCATGCTTATCCTTTTAAGGCCTCCAAGCGTTGCGTAATTAAGACTATTTTACCTTCAGCATCTGCTTGCTTTTTACGTTCCGAGGCAACCACAGCCTCAGGCGCATTCGAAACGAAGCGTTCATTACTGAGCTTTTTCTCGACGCTCTTCAAGAAACCTTGCGTATAAGCTAATTCTTCCTCGAGCTTTGCAATCTCGTCATCAACGTTCACGAAGGCATCGGCCGGGATGGTATAATTGATCCCACCAACTACAAAGCTGAATGCAGATTTCTTCACTTCGCTTACGGTTGCGATCACCTCAACATTGGCGAGCTTCATGATGAGTGCATCAAAGGCTACGTCGTGCGCCGTACCCTCGGCAATCTCAATGGTAAGGACCTCTTTCGGAGTGATACCGTTTTCATTACGTACGGTACGAACACCGCTTACTACCTCCGCGAAGTGCGCATATGATTTTAGGATTGCCTGATCTTCCACTTTGAGAGTAGGCCAAGCGGCAAAGTTGATGGTCTGCCCTGCTTCACGCTCTGCAAGGTTCTGCCACAATTCTTCCGTAATGAACGGCATGAACGGGTGCATAATTTCCAACAGTGTGTTGAAGATTGATTTGGTAGCCTCCAACGCTTCGGCCGAGATTTGCTCACCCTTCGCCGGTTTCACCATTTCTAGATACCACGAACAGAAATCGTCCCAAACCAGCTTATAGGTCGTCATCAAAGCCTCAGATAATCTGTATTTTTCGAAACTGCTTTCCAGCTCTACAAGAGCTTCACCAATCCTGTTGCGCATCCATTGTACAGAAAGCGATTCCGAAGCACTCATGCCCTGGGCACCAGCCTCCCACATGCCCACCAAACGGAAGGCATTCCACACTTTATTCGCAAAGAAAGAACCTTGAGAACAGAGGTCTTCGTCAAACAATAAATCGTTACCTGCAGGCGCCGTCATGAGCATACCTACACGAACGCCATCGGCGCCGTATTTATCGATTAGATCTAGCGGATCCGGACTATTGCCCAAAGACTTCGACATCTTACGACGCTTCTTATCACGTACCATACCCGTGAAGTATACATCCTTGAACGGACGTTTTCCTTTAAACTCATATCCCGCCATGATCATACGGGCTACCCAGAAGAAAATGATATCCTGTCCAGTCACTAGTGTGTTGGTAGGGTAGAAATAATCTTCCTCTTCCTGGTTTCCAGAGAATACGCTGTACGGCCATAGCCATGAACTGAACCACGTATCCATCACGTCTTCGTCTTGGTGCACAGCATCAGTACCAAGGGCTCCAACGGCTTCTGCTTTGGTCTTGCAAACGGCCACATTGCCCTCTGCATCGTACCAAGCTGGTATGCGGTGTCCCCACCAGAGTTGACGCGAAACACACCAATCTTTGATGTTCTCCATCCAGTATAGGTACGTCTTCTCTGCGTGCGGAGGATGTAGGGTAATGTCCCTTGATTTTACGCCGTCAATGGCAGGCTTGGCCAAATCCGACATCTTCAAAAACCACTGCATACTCAGGCGCGGCTCAATCACAGCATCAGTACGCTCACTGCGTCCGACTTTATTTCTAAGGTCCTTGGTCTCTACCAATAGACCCGCCTCTTCAAGGGCTTTGGCTACTTTTTTACGTGCATCGAATCGATCCAAACCGGTAAATTCAGCACCGTGCTCGTTCAGTGCAGCGTGTTGATCGAATACATCTATGACTTCCAAGTTGTGCTTCTCACCCAACATTTGGTCATTCGTATCGTGTGCTGGAGTCACCTTCAGTGCTCCCGTACCAAATTCGATATCCACGTACTCGTCGAAAATAATCGGTACGGCGCGCCCTACTAGAGGAACGATGGCCTTCTTACCTTTCAAATGTTGGTAGCGCTCGTCTTCAGGATTCACACAAACTGCAGTATCGCCAAAAATGGTTTCAGGACGTGTCGTGGCAACTTGCAAAGCTTCATCGGATCCTTCAATCTTGTAGGTCATGTAGTACAGACGGCTGTTCTCTTCTTTGTGGATGACTTCCTCGTCCGATACTGCCGTAAGTGCTACTGGATCCCAATTCACCATGCGAAGACCGCGGTAAATCATGCCCTTTTGGTGCAGGTCTATGAATACATCAATGACTTGCTCGCTGCGAACTTCGTCTAGAGTAAATGCCGTACGGTCCCAATCGCAAGAGGCTCCAAGGCGGCGCAATTGCTTTAGGATGATTCCGCCGTATTCATCGGTCCAATCCCAGGCGTGTTTCAAGAAATCCTCGCGAGATAAATCTGACTTTTTAATGCCCTGTTCGCGTAGGCGCTTTACCACCTTTGCTTCAGTTGCAATGGACGCATGGTCGGTACCCGGTACCCAACAAGCGTTCAAACCAAGCATACGAGCACGACGAATTAGAACGTCCTGAACCGTATTGTTCAGCATATGACCCATGTGCAGTACACCTGTGACATTAGGCGGTGGGATAACAATTGTATACGGCTCTTTATCAGACACTTCAGCATGAAAGTACTTCTTGTCCAACCAGTGGCTGTACCACTTAGATTCAATTTCTCCCGGGGTATATTTTCCAATTTCGCGCATGGAAGTCGTTCTAATTATAAGTTGCAAAAATAAGCGCCTGCAAGCATCCAATGAACCCATAGGCTAAGAGATTGTTAATTTCCTTTGAAAGCCATTGCTTTCGAAGTACATTTGGAACTCTCAAACATTGAAATTGAACATGAAAAAATTCATCCTAACTCTAGCAGTGGCGCTATTCGGATTCGCTGCACAAGCGCAAGAGCAACCTACGGAAGGTGCAAAAATCCAATTTGCTGAAAAAGTGATCAACTACGGAAAGATCGAAAAAGGTGCTAATGGAACTCGTGTATTCAAATTTAAAAACGAAGGAACAGAGCCGTTAGTTCTGAATTCTGTGCGTGCTTCTTGTGGTTGTACTACTCCAAAATGGACGCGTGAACCAATCGCTCCAGGAGCAGAAGGAAACATTACGGTGAAATACGATACGAACCGTATGGGTAATTTCCATAAGACTGTTACCGTAAATTCTAACGCAACGAACAAAACAGTTGTGCTTACCATCAAAGGACAAGTAATGAACCCTGCGGCTCAAAAAACGACGCCTACCAAACAAGGCGGTAGTGTGATTGCCAAATAAGGCAGGATTACGTCCCAATAATTTCAAGAAAGCCCCGTATTTTTGCGGGGCTTTTTTAGTACCAAAACAAACAGCAATGCCATCAATTTCGAAGAAAGGCACCAGCATGCCTTCAAGCCCTATCCGCAAATTAGTTCCCTTCGCAGAACAAGCTGAGCGCAACGGAAACAAGGTGTACTATCTAAATATTGGTCAACCCGATATTCAGACACCTGTGGAGGCACAGCAAGCCATAAAGGAGGCTGAAGTACCTGTCTTGGCCTACAGCCATAGCGCAGGATTTGCTTCCTTGAGAGAGGGATTATCGAAATACTACCACGGTAAGAACCTTCCTGTACAAACCGATGAAATCATTGTAACCACAGGGGGGTCAGAAGCATTATTATTCACTTTTGGATCTGCAATGGATGAAGGTGATGAAATTATCATCCCAGAACCCTTCTATGCCAACTACAACGGCTTTGCTACAGCGAGCGGTGTTAAGGTAGTTCCGGTCGAAGCCAACATTGAAAATGGTTTTGCACTACCGCCTGTGGAGTTGTTTGAGGAGGCCATCACAGAAAAAACGAAAGGCATTCTCATCTGTAACCCGGGTAATCCAACCGGGTACTTGTACAGCAGGGAAGAGCTCGAGCAACTGAAAGAAATCGTACTTAAACACGACCTGTTCCTAATCGCTGATGAAGTGTACCGAGAGTTCACTTACGACGGCGAAGCTCACCAGAGCATTCTTAGTATGGAAGGACTTGAGAACAATGCTATAGTTGTGGACAGCTTTTCGAAACGCTACAGCATGTGTGGTGCAAGAATAGGTTGTTTAGTTAGCAAGAATAAAGACTTTATGGCGACTGCTATGAAGTTTGCACAAGCCAGGCTTTCACCACCTACGTATGCACAGATTGCGAGTGAAGCTGCTTTAAAAACCCCACAGCGCTATTTTGACGAGGTAAATGCAGAATATGTCGAACGTCGTAATGTATTGGTAGAAGGACTCAACAGCATTGAAGGCGTTTTCTGTCCAAAGCCCAAGGGCGCATTTTACGCAGTAGCTTCTTTCCCCGTGGAAAGCGCTGAACACTTTGCACAGTGGCTGTTGAGCGAGTTCAATCATGAAGGTAAAACATTGATGATGGCCCCTGCGGCAGGCTTTTACGCCAAACCCGAATTAGGAGCAAATCAAGCGCGTCTAGCCTACGTTTTAAATACGGCGGCGTTAAAGGATTGTATTGCTATCTTAAAAGCTGCATTAGAAGTTTACCCTCACACCACTAGATAACCTACTGTGATTGTTCAGATAAACCAAAGCCTAGCGAAACTCAACACTTTCGGTATTGACCAGAAAGCGAGTAGATTGATATGGGCACATAGCGCAGATGAAATTGCGAACTATGTGAAGCACCACGGTGCTCCTACTCTTGTTCTAGGCGGCGGTTCAAACATGCTCTTGACGCAAAATGTACCTGGGGACGTGCTCAAGGTAGACATCCATGGACGTCGTGTAGTTTATGAAGACGATGATAAAGTACACATCCGCTTTGGGGCGGGTGAAAACTGGCACGAGGTGGTCCTGTGGACGTTAATGCAGGGCCTTGGAGGTATTGAGAACCTGAGCTTAATCCCCGGAAATTGCGGTACCGCACCTGTTCAAAATATTGGAGCATACGGTGTTGAACTCAAAGATGTTTTCGTGAGTTGTGAAGGGGTCATGGTTGAAGACGGATCATTCTTCCACCTTAATAAAGAAGAAGCCAAATTTGGTTACCGAAACAGCATTTTCAAAAATGACTGGAAGGGAAAGGCCATCATTACCAGGGTAACTCTAGAATTGACCAAAAGAGACCATCGTATTCGCACGGATTACGGCGCTATTGCATCGGAGCTTGAAAAGCAAGGCATTAAAAAGCCAACACCTAAGCAGATCAGCGATGTAGTAGTGGCAATTCGTCAGAGCAAACTGCCTGATCCAAATGAAATAGGTAATAGCGGTTCCTTCTTTAAAAATCCAGTGGTTAGCACGGAAAAAGCTGAAGAATTACAAGCAAGTTATCCAAACATGCCGTCCTACCCTGCCGAAGGCGGTACAAAGCTTGCGGCCGGTTGGATCATCGATCAATGCGGCTGGAAAGGATATCGTAAAAACGATGCAGGTGTACACGAGCATCAAGCATTGGTACTTGTCAATTATGGGCGAGCTACCGGTGAGGAAATTCATTCGCTGGCAACATCCATTATGGAGGATGTCTACAAGAAATTTGGTGTTCAACTCGAACCAGAAGTAAACCTGATATAATGCCTTCTGTTGCCTTTCACACCCTAGGCTGTAAGCTCAACTTTGCCGAAACCTCAACCATTGCGAAAGATTTCAAAACCAATGGATTTGAAGAAGTTGGATTCAAAGAAGCCGCTGATGTCTACGTGATTAATACCTGCTCGGTTACAGAGAATGCGGACCGGGAATGTAGAAACATCGTTGGACGTGCCTTGCGGGCGAACCCAGACGGATTCGTCGTTATTGTCGGTTGCTATGCCCAGCTCAAACCTGAGCAAATCATGGAAATGCCCGGAGTAGACCTAGTGCTTGGAGCCACTGAAAAATTTAATGTCACCCAGTTCCTTGGGGCGCTCGAGAAAACCGAAGGACCCGCACAGATGCACAGCTGTGAGATTGCTGAGGCAAATACTTTCGTAAGCTCCTACAGCGCTGGAGATAGAACAAGGGCGTTTCTCAAAGTTCAAGACGGGTGTGATTATAAGTGTACTTACTGTACCATTCCGCTTGCTCGTGGTATTTCGCGGAGTGATACGTTAGAAAACGTGGTCAAAAGAGCGCAAGAGATTGCAGAAAAGGGCATACCAGAAATTGTACTTACTGGCGTGAATGTGGGCGATTATGGCAAGGGCGAGTTTGGAAACAAGCGTCACGAAAATACATTCATGGAACTCGTCGAAGCACTCGATCAGCGGGTCGATGTAGATCGAATGCGAATTTCTAGTATAGAGCCTAACCTTCTGCGCAACGAAATTATTGAATTCACCCATCGAAGTAAGAAATTTGTACCGCACTTTCATATCCCATTACAAAGCGGCAGTGATACGCTCTTGAAGCTGATGAAGCGCAGGTACATGAGTGGACTCTATAGACAGCGTGTGGAAACCATTAAAGCTGCGAATCCAGACACTTGTATCGGTGTCGATGTCATTGTTGGCTTTCCTGGAGAAACAGAGGAGTTGTTTTTAGAGACCTACAATTTCTTGAACGATCTAGACATCAGTTATCTCCATGTGTTCACATACTCTGAGAGAGCAAATACCTTAGCTGCTGATATGGAAGGAGTTGTGCCAATTCCGGAGCGCAAAAGACGTAACAAAATGCTGCGCATTCTCAGCGAGAAGAAGAAAAGAGCCTTCTACGAAAGCCAGTTGGGTAAAAGCCGCCCAATTTTATTTGAAGGCGAAAACAGAGCAGGGTATATGTACGGGTATTCAGACAATTACGTAAGGGTACGCACATACTGGGACCCTGAATTAGCAAATAAAACCAAAACTTTTTGTCTTTCAGGCATTTGCGACGAAGGATTTGTTACCTTAGAGGTAGAAAGCCGCACCGCCAATGCCACTGATTTTTCTAGAATATAAACCGCTCTGTAGCGAACGGGAGTTCTCCAACTTCTGGCAATTTGTCTCTGAAGGACAGGTTAATGATGGTATGGTGAACGAAGCCAGGCTTTTCAAAATTCGAGAAGGATTGTTCATTGGTATGGTCAGATTTGAACCTGAAAATAGGTTCGCAGTCATGGAAATTTATGGCGACACAAATACCGACGGCAGCAATCTTAAATCGCTCTGTAAAACCATTCGACTAAAACATACGGCGAAAGAATTACTATGATAGACCTCAGCGTCCTCACTGAAAAAGCTTC
>CATAPZ010000164.1:0-3604 GCA_949486955.1 Cryomorphaceae bacterium
CGCTTCAAATCCCCAAACAAGGGCGTAGCGATTTGCTCGAAGGATTGCTTCGATTCATGAATATTCATTTAGACGGCTTTGGGAGCTTTAAAAGCCTCGAAGTACTCGGAGAGATTTTTAGCTAAAAAGCGCCAAAAAACGTCAAAACCGAACAAAAATTGGCCAAAAACGCTCGAAATTGGCCAAAAAAGTGCAAAAATCAGTCAAAATGGCATTTTAGCAGAATTGGACAGATAATTGCTACTTTCATAGTATAACTAATAGAATACATGCCCATGAATGCACAATTCCCAAAATGGTTGATTCCTGCCTTTGGAGCCTTCCTTTTCATCCTTGTTTTTTCCTCGCGTCTTTTTGTAAAGATTGATGCTGGTGAGGCGGGTGTACAGTACGATCTGTTTACCGGTTTGAACGAGGACAAGGTGTTCGGCCAAGGCTTGAAAGTCATCGCACCTTGGAATAAAATGTTCATCTACTCGACACGTATCCAAGAGGACCGCTCTGTGATGGAGGTGTTAAGTGCCAACGGTCTGACCATTCGTACCGAGTTGTCGTACCGCTACCGCCCAATCCAAGAAAAGATTGGTGTGCTACACAATAATGTTGGTGAGAATTACCACGAGCGCATCGTCATCCCAGAGATTCGTTCGGCGACGCGTGAGGTTATTGGTAAATATTTGCCGGAGGAGCTCTACAGCTCGAAGCGCGATAGCATCCAGACGGAGATCTTTGATCTAGCTGCAGCGCGTATTTCTGAGAAAAATATTGCCCTGGATGCTGTTTTGATTCGCGATGTAGGTCTCCCGGAAAAATTGAAGCAAGCGATCGAGCGTAAGCTGCAAGAAGAGCAGAGCTCGTTAGAGTACGAATTCCGTTTGACACGTGCTGAAAAAGAAGCCGAGCGTCAACGCATTGAGGCGGAAGGTAAAGCAGCAGCAAACCGCATCTTGAGCCAGTCTTTGACGGACAAGGTGTTGCGCGACAAAGGTATTGAAGCGACACTGCGTTTGTCTGAGAGTCCGAACGCTAAGGTGATTGTTATAGGCGGTGGAGACGAAGGTTTACCACTGATATTAGGAAACAACTAATTCACTTTCACTGATTTGTAAGTAAAAAGGTGGCCAATTTTGGCCGCCTTTTTTTATTTTAGTGCCAAACCATGATCAAACCCTTAATCCAAGTAGCTACACCTACAACACACTAACACTCGCTTACACATGGATTTGCACGTTGCAATCACTTCAGACCACCCCCTGTATTTTATCGGCTGGGGCGTCGTTCTGTTCATGATAGTCTTCCCGATTTTCATTGCGAACAACGCGAGCATTCGCGTCCGTACCAATTTTGAAAAGGGCTGGGCCCTTCTTTTGGTAGCCTCTTATTTTGCGATGACAGGCGTGAGTATGGTACGCGGTGAAGCTTCTTGGGCTACGAGTTTGCTGTGCCACATGTGCGGCTTTTCGCGCATGCTTGCTATTGGTTATTTGTTTACCCGTAAGAAATGGATGGGAGAGATGGTCACCTTTATGGGGATCGCAGGCGGGCTTCAAAGTTTTATCACTCCAGAATTTACCCACGGGCTGCACCCAGTATACGTTTTTGATTACTATTTCAACCACGCTTCGATAATCGCTATTGGATTCTACATCATTTTTGGCCATAAGCAGGCATTGCAGAAGGGCGCATGGCTAAGAACGTTCGGCCGCATTCAATTGCTCGCTCTTTTGGCTTTGGTGGTCAATCTAATTACTGGTGGGAATTACATGTACTTGATGGAGCCACCTATTGTCGATAATCCACTGATCATTCAAAGCGAATCGTTCCCGTACATGCATGTAGTGTTCTTCCAAGTATTCGCTGCAGTACACTTCTTCTTGCTGCAGGTGGTGCTCTCTAGGTTGAAAGTAAAGCGAACGCTCAGTTACTAACTCGTTCCAATTTTCACACATCCTTAAGTGCTAGGAGGGTAGAGTTGGTTTAAATTCGTGGCTTATTCGCACAAAAAGTGCGGGTGAGAGTTAAACCTAGTACCCAAATACCTCTCTTAGAACAGATGAAAAGAATTACCCTACTGGTCTTCGGACTGTTTATGAGCCTTGGTCTCTTGGCGCAGCAGCCCGGTGGACGTGGTGGTTTCGACCCGACCAAACTACCTAAAATCGGCGTGATTGCCGGAACTCTTGTGGATGCCGAATCTGGCGAACCTTTGCCCTATGCTGCGGTGAAGATTACCCATAAAATGGATGCGAATATTGTAACCGGCGGCATGACTGATGCCAAAGGCAGGTTCAAGGTGGAGCAAATTACCCTAGGTCCCAATGTTCTTGAATTTGCCTACGTGGGCTATAAGACCAAAACGCAAGAGGTGCGCTTGGGACGCGACGGAACGGAAAAAGACTTGGGCAAGATTGGCCTTCAAAGCTCTGGAGTAGAACTTGAAGAAGTCGTAGTGGAAGCTGAGCGCCAGTTCATGACCAATGAAATTGACCGTAAAGTATACGACCCATCAAAACTCATTCTTTCAAAGACAGGATCCGCGACCGACATCCTTGAAAATATCCCTGCTGTTGAGCTCGATTTAGATGGTAACATTACTCTTCGCGGTTCTTCCGCAGTGCGCATTATGATTGACGGTCGCCCCTCGAGATTTACAGGGGAAGATTTGAGCGCCCTTCTTCAGAGCCTACCTGCCAATAGTGTAGAGAAGATAGAAGTGATGACGAATCCATCGGCGAAATACGATCCAGACGGTACCGCCGGGATGATCAATATTGTCCTAAAAAAATCGGCCCTACAAGGCCTTAACGGTTCGGTAAATAGTTCCTACAGCGGCGCTGATCGCGTGCGTGCCGGAATCAATATCAACTACAAAGTGGACGATCTTAACTTCTTCTTTAATGCAGGCCACAGCTCGGGCAGATACCCACGCACCTCTTGGGCGCGTAGAGACAACTTCTTGGGAGAAGATACTTTGAGTTTTTACCAAGAAGTAGAAGGCTACGGCGGTCGTAATGGTAACAATATCAAGGCAGGCTTTGATTGGTCGCCGGGCACCAAACACGTATTCACTGTACAGGCAACCTTAAATCAGGGCTTGCGTCCGCGAGTGAGCGATAACAATACAGATTGGACCACACCGTCTTTGGACTATACCCTCGTCCAGTTCAGTGACCGTCAAGGAGAGCGTTGGAACAACAGCTTCGACGTGATTTACGACTACAAGCCGAGAAAAGGCGAAGAGCTGAACGCACGTATATCGTACACGGACGGTAGCAGAAATGATATTCTTGAGTTTACGCAAGACACGTTGTTGAACGCCATCAAGCTCCCATCGGATAAGTACAGCACGAACAGCTTCGGCGATCAGTGGGAGTTCAACGGCATCTTAGACTATACGAAGAAGTGGGACGACGATAAGAAGCTCGAAGCGGGCGCGAAAATCATCAGCCGCGAAGATTTAGACGGATTTAATCGAACCAACATCGACATCTACGACGGTACAGAAACCTATTTGGCCAGCAGCGAGAATGAATTCCTATACGGTGAAGACATTCTTGCCGTATATACCAACTACGGTTTTAAAAAGGGACCGTGGGGCTTCCAG
>CATAPZ010000165.1:0-2049 GCA_949486955.1 Cryomorphaceae bacterium
CCTGAGTATCTCAAAGACATGGGAACTCCGGACCGATTAGAAAAGGTAGAACAAGCTATTTCCTCTGGTAAGGTTGCTGCACGAAACTTAAACAGACCCCAAAAGTGTGTATACCTAGATAGAGATGGAGTAATCAATATAGATACTGATCTCATTCATAGACCTGAGGACTTTGAATTGTATCCGTACGCAGCCGATTGTATCAAGAAGTTGAACAAGCTTGGTTATCTCGTAGTTGTAGTCACAAACCAAAGCGTTATTGCGCGAGGGCTGTGTTCTATCGAAGAATTGGGCAACATTCATAAAAAGATGGAGACTCAATTGGGTGAGCAAGGCGCCTTTGTCGAGGCCATTTACTTCTGTCCGCACCACCCACACGGCGGTTTTGAAGGTGAAGTTCCAGAATACAAGATTCCGTGTGAATGCCGGAAACCTTCGCCAGGCATGCTCTTGGCTGCAAAGGATAGGTTCAATATTGATTTAGCGCAAAGCTTTCTAGTCGGTGATTCACCAAGAGACATCGAAGCCGGTCAGAATGCTGGAGTAACCACCATTCGAGTTAAGACCGGTCATGGATTAAAGCCGCATACTGCTGTACCGGATCACTACGTAGATTCACTTGTAGAGGCCGTTGCTCTCATCGAAGCACAGGGCTAATCTTTTAGTACTGATTCAAATTCCTTTTGAAATAAGATCCCTACACCTTGTGTGTAAGGACCCGAATTTTGCATTAGAGGATCGTTACGATTGCTTCTGTTAAACGCTCTGAGTTTGATTCTTCCGTCCTTAGTCAATGAGTATATCACCTCCGTATCACCAAGTAAAAGTGTCGACGCGCCGGATTGACCAATAGGAATATCCAAAGAAGAATTTATACTCAGTCTACCGTCAAGGAAGTCTTTACCGAGACCGAGATTCAAATTATTCTGGTTCGTCCCTAATACCTCATATGGATTGGTACCACTTGTATAGTCCAATTCTAAGTCGACATATGAACCAATTCCTGCTGCCAGCCAGCTTCCAAATTCACTAACGAGTAATTCCGACGTGTTTCTGCTTACAGAACCACTAAAGTCAAAGCCCTCCTGTACGGCTAAATCTTGCTGGTAGAATTCACCTAAGAGCAGCAATGAAAATGCTTGATAATTCATAGCATCCTCGCTTAAAAAGTGCCTCTGAAGTTCCTCCAAATAACTTGCTGGCGCATTTGGCAAATCCACTCTGAACGCAATGTCAGGGTTCATCAAGGCGCCGCTAAGGTTAATGATCAAATCAACATTGACATTCTCGTTGTTGTAATTCGCATTTGAGACCAAGCCTTGCAGGTCGGTGGAAAGAGAATATTTCGCGTCAATATTTACTTGTGCCTCATATAGGTCACCACTCCATAAAATGGTGCCACCAGGTATAATCTCAAAAGGCTTATTAATAATATTCTGCAGCGTAAATAGATAATCACCAGAAACCAGCGTATACAAGCCATATAACTCGAGGCTTTCGTCTTCTAATATTTTAAGACGCATATTGCCGCTTCCGCGTGCCTTAATTACATCGCCTAATACTTCATCAAGTACGAGCTCCACATCAGCATTTGGCGTTGCTTCAATGGCGATATCTGTCGTAAAATATTCCAGCTCTTGAACAAAAACACTATCCGCTTTAGGCAGTCCAGCATCACTAAAACGAATGTAGCTCGGCATTTCAACTGCAGTTGGGTTATCCAAAGGAATCTTAAAGTTAGTACCGTCTTTTGTAGCTACGGCAAGGTCTAAATGCAACTGTTCCAAAGGTCCTTCTAGGACGAGGTCCCCCTCTACTACTGCAGTACCGTAAAAGTAGCCGTCGATATTTCTGCTTAAATCAACCGCTCGTATACTATCACTGTGAAGTTTTAGGTCAAATACTAAACTATCGAACTGATTGTGATGAAGACCGCCAAAGACTATTGCAGTTGTGCTGTCTTTCGGCGCATAGAATTTAGCAGTGTCTAGGGTAATTTCATCTTCTGTAATAACCAATTCAACGGGCTCAGAAGCGCTTAATTCAGCG
>CATAPZ010000166.1:0-2511 GCA_949486955.1 Cryomorphaceae bacterium
AAAAGTGAATACATGTTTGATGCCAATTCTTGTGGTATCCTTAGTGCAATTCACGAACAAAGCGATGATATCAACCGTGGTGTGGATCGCGGTAACCCTGAAGACCAAGGGGCCGGAGATCAAGGTATGATGTTCGGATACGCCTCGAATGAAACTGAAAACTACATGCCACTTGCATTGGATCTGAGTCACAGAATCCTCCAGATTTTGGCAGAGATTCGTCGTGAGGCAACGGAGATTCCTTACCTACGCCCAGATGCAAAATCTCAAGTAACCATTCAATACAGCGACGATAACCGTCCGGAGCGCATCGAAGCAATTGTAGTAAGTACACAGCACGACGATTTTGATGCCAATGATGAAGTCATGCTCGCAAAAATCAAGGAGGATATCATAAACATCGTTATTCCACGTCTTAAGACACAACTACCTACCGATATCCAAGCTTTATTCGGTGACGACATCAAATACCATATCAACCCTACGGGTAAGTTCGTGATCGGCGGACCACACGGTGATACTGGATTGACAGGCCGTAAAATCATTGTAGATACCTACGGTGGTAAAGGCGCGCATGGTGGTGGTGCATTCTCAGGAAAAGACCCTTCAAAAGTGGATCGCTCAGCGGCATACGCAACGCGTCACGTTGCAAAGAACTTAGTAGCTGCTGGTGTATGTGATCAAGTATTGGTACAGGTATCTTATGCCATTGGTGTTGTAGAACCTATGGGTGTGTTCGTAGATACTTACGGTACTTCTAAAGTTGATTTTACCGACGGCGAAATTGCAGCGAAGGTCAAAGAATTGTACGACCTACGTCCAGGACTTATTGAGAAGAACCTCAAGCTACGCCAGCCGATGTACAGCGAATCTGCTGCATACGGTCACATGGGACGTAAAAACGAGGTGGTTACCAAGCAATTCCTCTCTGCAGACGGACAGACAGTGCTAGAAGCAGAGGTAGAACTATTTACTTGGGAAAAGCTTGATTACGTAGATACTTTTAAAGGAGCCTTCGGATTGTAATTCCAATCGACTGAAAAAACAAACCCCCGAGGCGCAAAGCGCCCCGGGGGTTTTTTATATCCTAAAATTTTCGCCTTATTTCACGAGCTCCACGTTGCGGTAAATGATCCAAGATTCGCCTGCTATACGTATGATATACGTTCCCGCAGGTAGCGTGCTTAGATCAAGACTGCGCTCACCATGGACCTCAGTAATGAACTGACCGGTCAAGTTGTACAACGATATACTCTGAACCTCAGCTGTAGTTTCAACCGTCAGCCTGCCAGTTGTAGGTACTGGATAAATCGTAAGGTCTTCTGGAGCCGACTCATTAATTCCAATTCCACTGAGTACGTCAATCTGCTTGTTTTCACTGCCTGAACAACCGGCACTGTTCTCTGCCAATAACGTCACTATATAAGTACCCTTATTCGCATAAGTATGTTGCGGGTTCGGCGTCGTACTGTTATTTCCATCACCGAAGAACCACTGCCAAGAAACTGGGTACATAGATGAATCTATAAACTGTGCAACCTGGCCTGCCTGAACTGTGGTAGGGAATTCAAAATCAACGTAGAGAACATCGTTCAACGTCACCGTTTTGTAAGTGGTGTCTGAACCTCCTGAATTTGTGGTAACGAGCATCACTGTGTAGGTTCCCGGGCGTTCGTAGGTGTGCGATGGATTCACCGCTGCAGAGAACAACCCGTCACCAAAGCCCCAGAAATACTGAGAACCGTTGGTACTTTCATTCAAGAAGCTTACTAAACCCGTACACGAATTTTGAACGGTGTATTGGTAATCTGCCACCGGCGCAAAAATCACATTCGCCTGCATGGTTACTAATTGAATGCTGTCGTTATTTGAGAAGGTCAAAATACCCGTCTCCGTTCCGGGCGTCGTCGCTGTAAAGGTCACTGGTAATAATGCAGAAGATCCTGCAGCGATAGTCTGAGTGGTCCAACCCGGTACAAAGTGTGAATTATTACTTGTGATATTAGTAATACTCAAATCGGTACAACCATTGTTCTCAACCACAATAGAATCTACCTTGGGCTGTGTATCATATACATTACCATAATTCAAGGTATTCGTGCTCAAATCCATATCTGGTTCACTCACGACGTTTACCGTCATTGGAACGCTGTAGAACGGATCGGAAGGATCATTGGTTTCAAAGATGACGCTCGTGTTATAGGTGCCCAAAGCAAGATTGGTTACCGTCACCAATAATGACCTTGATATAGAGTTACCGGCGGTTACCGTTCCTGTATTCAATCCAACAGGTGCTGCCCATGACACAGATTTACGCTGCTTCACTCGAACGCTAGCCGTCTGGCCCGTCACACTAGTATAGTTGTACGAATACAATCGGATGTCGAAGTACCCGGCAGTAATAGCATTGCTCAACTGCCAACCAGTAATAAAGCCAGTGATGGTGTCGTCAGTGTAATCCGTTACATCATTGTCGTAGAATGTCTTAACGTAACTGTTGTTTAGGTAGAG
>CATAPZ010000167.1:0-8958 GCA_949486955.1 Cryomorphaceae bacterium
GACCTAGTAAGTAATTTGAAATCATTGATACCAAGACTCAGCCCAAGTCCCATGATGGGCCCCATAAGAGGTGAGATCAACATGGCTCCTATGACAACCGCTGTGGAATCGACATTGAGGCCGATTGATGCGATGAAGATGGAGAAAATGAGAATCCAAAGGCTGAACCCACGGAATTCAATGTCTTTTTTAATACCGTCGATGGTAGCCACAGGGTTGGCTAGGTCGATAATGGAGAATCGGTCCTTTAAAAAACTTAGTATTGGCGCAATAATGGGCCACTTACTAGTTGCAGCCCTCAGGAATCCTAGCGGTTTGTTGGTGTTTTCCACGAATTAACATTCAATGTTCTAAACGAAGTCCTCTCCCAATTCTACACGGACAGCTTTCGCGATTTGTTTGATGGCTTGATCGTTTCCTAGAGGAAAAGTTAGTGAAGTTTTATCAGTTTGTACGACAAATTTTCCATCCAACTCACTTACGACCAGCGCCTTGTCTTCAGAGGCATTTACGATAAGGCAGTTTTTACACTGTTGTGCAAGGATATTAGCACCGATCAGCGCATTGCCGTTGTCGTCTTTAGTACTGAGTTCATAAACAGCGCCCCAATTACCGAGATCAGACCAGCCCATTACGGTTGGGATTACGCAGACATTATCCGCACGTTCCATCAATCCATAGTCAATGCTGATATTATCACATTCGGCATATACTTTAGAAATAGAATCTGCCTCGTATTTAGTATCTAGGTCATTCCATGCGCGGCCCAGCGTGCTCATTAGATCTGGCAAATGCTTGTCAAGTCCAGCGCTCAGCGCTTCAATGTTCCATATAAACATCCCTGCATTCCATAAGAAATCACCACTCTCAATGAAGAGTTTAGCATGCTCGAGGTCAGGCTTCTCCGTGAAGGCCTTGACCGCATACACGTTGCCCTCACCTTTCAACTCGTTATATTGGATGTAGCCGTAGCCCGTTTCAGGTTTGTGCGGCTTAATGCCGATGGTGACGAAACACTCCGAATCATTCGTTTTTTCGAGGCCCTTACGAATCTGGTTTTCAAAGGCATCTTCGTCAGAGATCAGGTGGTCAGCTGGTGTAATGAAAAGGTTTGCTTTGGGATCACGCTTTTTAATCTTGAGCGCAGCATAAGCAATACAGGGTGCTGTATTACGACGAAGTGGTTCAAGTAGTATGTTGTTTTCCGGAAGCTCCGGCAGGTGTGCTATAGTTTGAAGGCGGTAGTTAGCATGTGTGACGACGATAATATTTTCAGGTTCGAAAATGCGGCGGACACGCTTGTAGGTCTGTTGGATTAGACTTTCTCCAGTGCCTAGGAAATCCAAAAATTGCTTTGGTGTTTCTTCGGTCGACATAGGCCAGAATCTACTACCTATCCCACCAGCCATTATGACACAGTAAGGAGTTCTCATGTTTCAGTGTGTTAGTTCTTTCGATATAGTGCAATAAACTTGCTCAAATCGGACACAAAAGTACGTTATTCTCAGTTTGGTAGGTATCTTCGCCATCGGAATTAAAAACTATCGAAATGTTAAATCTCGTGTTATTCGGCCCTCCAGGAGCTGGAAAAGGAACTCAAAGTGAATTTTTGGTAAAGCGCTATTCGCTTGTGCACTTAAGTACGGGTGATTTGTTCCGTTTCAATATTAAGAACGAAACAGAATTGGGTCTTTTGGCGAAGTCTTACATCGATAAAGGTGCCCTCGTTCCAGATTCAGTGACCATTTCTATGTTGGAAGATGCAGTGAATAAAAATCCAGATGCTAAGGGCTTTATTTTCGACGGTTTTCCGCGTACGAATGCACAGGCAGCAGCGCTTGATACCTTCTTGGAAGGTCGAGGTACTTCTATCACAAGTATGATTGCTTTAGAAGTTGCTGAAGAAGAGCTTAAAGTACGTTTGCTCGAGCGCGGGAAGACCTCAGGTCGCGCTGACGATGCGGATCCTGCAGTGATCCAAAACAGAATCAATACTTACAACAAAGAGACGGCCCCAGTGAAGGATTTCTATGACGGACAGGGCAAGTATCGCGGTGTGGATGGTGTAGGATCCATCGAAGAAATTACACAGCGCCTTGTGACGGTTATTGAATCGTTGTAATCGGTTTTTCTAGACCCACTTACTAATTGTACTTTTGCAGAGCAGCTGCCCAGTGGCAAGCTGCTCTTTTATTATGTCAGGTAGCAACTTCATTGATTACGTAAAAATCTACTGCAAGAGCGGTCGTGGTGGAAAGGGTTCAACACACCTCTTAAGAAACCGTATGACCTCTAAGGGCGGTCCAGACGGCGGCGACGGCGGTCGTGGCGGTCACGTAATTGTGCGTGGTAATGCGCAGATGTGGACTTTGCTGCCTTTGAAATACCAAAAGCACATTAAGGCTTCTTCCGGAGAAAATGGCTCAGGTCAAGAGAAGACTGGTGCTAACGGTGAAGACCGGTACATTGATGTTCCTTTAGGAACGGTGGCCAAAGACGAGGAAACTGGCGAGATTCTTTTTGAAATTACTGAAGACGGCGAGGAGAAGATTCTTGTAAAAGGAGGCCGAGGCGGTCTTGGGAATGTGCATTTTAAATCGGCCACGTTTCAAACACCACGCTTCGCGCAGCCCGGCGAGGACCCTGTAGAGGGTTGGTTCATCCTAGAGCTTAAAGTTTTGGCTGATGTCGGTCTTGTAGGATTTCCAAACGCAGGGAAGAGCACACTGCTGAGTGTGGTCAGTGCTGCAAAGCCTGAAATTGCGAATTATCCATTTACCACATTGGTACCAAACTTGGGTATGGTCAACTACAGAGACTACCGTTCATTTGTAATGGCAGATATCCCTGGGATTATCGAGGGCGCTTCTGAAGGCAAAGGGTTGGGGTACCGATTCCTGCGTCACATTGAGCGCAATGCACTACTACTGTTCATGGTTCCTGCCGATGCGGAAGATTACAATAAGGAATACGAGATCTTACTGAATGAATTGGTGGCATATAATCCAGAACTGGCCGACAAGGATCGAATTTTAGCCATCACGAAGTCCGATATGTTGGACGATGAGATGCAGTCTGAGATTGCTGTACAGCTTCCCTCGGATATTCCCCACTTATTTATTTCATCGGTCACAGGAATGAATATCATGACCCTGAAAGATCAAATCTGGGCGGCACTTAATACCGACGCCTAATGAGCCTGTTGGCGGGAATATTAGAATTAGATGAGCAGGTTTTTCTAAGCCTGAACTCACTTTTTCCTGCTTCGAGCGATACCTTTTGGTTGGCGGTAACGAAAACCATTACATGGATTCCGTTATATGTGGTCATTCTAGCACGTCTGATTAAATCTGCGCCAAATCACAGTACTTGGCTTTTCCGAATAGCGCTAAGCATAGTTGGTGTCCTTATTTGGGACCAAGGTGCGGGCCTCTTCAAAGAATGGATCGCTCGACCAAGACCCTGTCAAGAAGAATTCGAAGGAATCCGTATCCTTGTTCATTGTTCACCTTATGGATTTTTTTCAGCACATGCTGCCAATGCTTTTGGTTTAGCTTTTTTGATGCGTAAATGGCTCAAGCCTTCGTGGTTCCCCATATTAGTAGTAGTGGCGTTGCTTCAGAGCTTTTCACGAATACACCTTGGCGTGCATTATCCTTTGGATCTTGTTTTTGGCGGCCTGTGGGGAATACTTATTTCCACTATTTTAGTACGCATCGATCAACAATTCTCATGAATTCCATCCCAGCTTTAGTAGCAGTTTTTCTCGGCGGCGGTATTGGCGCATCATTGCGTTACGGCAGTACGAAGGGAATGCTTGCATTGGGAATGATGGAAAGCCGCTTACATTGGGCCACGTTCATTATTAATATCATGGCCTCAGTTGCCTTGGTCTACGCCTACAAACTCACCCCTGAGAAAAGTACATTGCAGCTCTTCTTAGCTACGGGTATATGCGGTGGATGGTCGACTTTCAGCACCTTTAGTTATGAAACGGTCCGATTGATCCAGCAGGGCAGAGAGTGGGAAGCCTTGGCGTACGTTTTAAGTAGTGTAGCAGTTGCCTTTGCGGCGATCTGGTTATTGGTGAAATAACCTATCGTATCAGGTTCAGGATACCTGATCTATTGATCAATTTATCGTTTTGACCTTTTGAGAATACCTTCCAAGTATAGGTGCCAAATGGCGCTAAGGAGCCATTCGGGTTCGTACCGTCCCAGCCTATATCCGGATCGTCTGTGAAGAAGATTTCCTCACCCCAGCGGTTAAAGATTCTGAGTTCGTACGATTTTATACCCACCGCGGTAGGTTTGAAAATCTCGTTGGTACCGTCACCGTCCGGTGTAAAGGCATTTGGTACAAATATGAGTGTCTCCGGGTTAATTCTAATCATCGCTGTAGAAGTATCAGGACAATCAAAGGTGTTGATCACAACATGTTCAACCTCAAACCAGCCCGTGTCGCTGTAGGCATGATTAAAGGAGCGCAAGTTGTAGTAAAGACTACCGTCGCCCATGGAGGTGATGATATCGTCAGAGGGGTCGGAGCCAATATCGGAAATCTCAATGTTACTCGTGTATATCGTTGCCGATGTTGGGTCTGCAATGAATGATGATGTTGGTGATGGGTATACGGTAATGAAGTCGTCGTAGTACACTGTAATGGTATCTACACAGCCTTCTATGAAATATACCGTGAGTGTTAAGTCATAGGTGCCTGGATCGGTGTAAGTATACACAGGAGCACTATCATTGCTCAATACTCCGTCTCCGAAGTCCCAATTATAAATGAGTTGACCGTCGGTAATGGTGCTGTCCCAGAATTCTACTGTGAACGGTGCACAACCAATTTGATTTTGGACACTTACATCCGTTTCTGGACGACGATAGATTCGTACAGTATCTGTATAGGTTTCTTCACAGCCTTGTTCAGTGACAGTAAGCGAAACGATTTGGTCGCCCCAAGTAGAGAAGTTGATAGGCGGCGGGTTCCAACCGTTAAAAGAGGTGATCGAGCCGTTGGGTCCGAAATCCCAAGTTGCCTCCGCCATGCCCCCGTTGGAGCTTTGGTTTTGGAAAGTGATTAGGTTTTCATCAAAACACACAGGTCCATTGAAGGTGTATCCTGCATTGATAGGATTGTACAAATCATAGATAACCTCTGCGGTATCTGTACAAGGCCATCCCACATTAATCACGAGTTGAATAGTATATGTTCCGGTATCTCCGTAGGTGTAGGTAGGATTTTGACCGGTTGATGAAGCGCCTGGATTGTTTGGATCGTTCCAGATCCACAGGTAATCAGAGGCATTTCTTGAGCTATCCGTCATAGTTACGGTCGTACCGTTACACAGGGTGTTTGGCTGGTAAATCTGAGGTGTTGGGTCGCTCAGTACGTTGCTTTGACAGGTGGTTACATTGAACTGGTAATCTCTTCTTAGTGTGGATAATAATACCCCGCTTGAGTCGTATTCAGAGGCACAAACTGCAAAGACGTACTGCCCCGTTCCCGTTGGTGTTCCTGTCAATATGCCTGTATTTGAATCCAACGAAATCTGTGGGTTCGACGGCATCGGGTAGCTCGAAGAATACGGGAATAAGAAGGGGACAGAGGTATAAGGAGGTGCTCCCGGAGGGTTTGGTGCGGGGTTGTTTTGACTTCCACCGGTCAGCGGTTGACACAAGGAGTAGTAAATAGAATCACCATTGTCCTCCAGGACAGAGAAGTCTACATTTAAACTATCGTCTTTACACATCACAATAGGAGGGTCCGATTGGAACCGTGCAGAACCGTTACATACGCTGTCTTGAGGTGGAATGGTAATGTGGTAGGTGGAGCCCCAAGCTCCTGAATTACCCACATTGGTAATGGTGTTGTTTCTACAACAACGTTGGTATACGATGGTATAGCCGTGCGTGCTTGGTTGTAGCGTTACGTTTGCTCTGTATGTTGCTTTCTCTGTACAGACATTCGGTGGAGTTTGTAAACAAGGATTGGCAACTACTGCTGGAATACCTACAATCTGGCCCCTAGCAACATTCAAGGTCTGTACTGCTACATTTTGTGCAGCACCGCCATAAATAGTTATGGGTGCACTTTGATCAAACGGCGCTCCAGAGGAGTTACAGTCGCGGTAAATGGTAAGCGTGATTTGGTACACATTCCCGTTGGTATTCGACCCTACACAGCGGTACGAGATTTCTCCACCGACCAAATGCGCTGCTTTGGAAGGTAGGAGTAGGGCGAAAAAGAATATGAAAAAGTAGACCTTACGCATTGGTGTAAATCTACCAAATATTATGCCCAATATTATCGGCGGAACTGCCCCAAACTTTTGAAAGGGAATATGATTTTGTATCCGTTGTCTGTGAGCCATTTTCTGGAAGATGCGAACCTAGTTACCAAGGCAAAATCTCCACCCCAGCCACCTAAACTTTTAGCTGCACCAGGATACGATGAGAAGTGCTTCTCTTTAACCTTTGGTAGGCCCAAATGTTCGGATAGTATGTTTTCGTGCTCCTTGATAATGAGCTCAAGGTCATCTACATTAGAAGCGTTGAGAAACGCATCGGTTAGGGCATTGAATGTTTCAATCTGCGCCAGTGAAAATGGTTTGCGTTGCACGAGGTTCAGACTTTCAGAGGTCAATTGCTTGTTTCCGAGATACACAAATCCAAGGTCATCTGTAAAATCAAAGTCTAAGGTCGCTGGGCGTACAATGCCTGCTTCATTTTGAAGTTGGTAAATGATTGGGCCATCTGCCGTGGCGCAGGCCAGGTCATATCCACTACCGCCGTGGACCGTTCTGAAATGTTCGAGTGCGTTTACCCCAGCGCATTGAGCAAGAAGGCTCGTGAAAGTACTTGAGGAACCCAGGCCCCATTCGTTAGGAAACTCCAATTGGGTGGTAAATCGCTGAGGCTGATCAAGCAGATCTGTATTTTTTAATACAACCTGAAGGTTTTCTACCAATCGAGAGGCCACATCAGTCTCAGTGCTTTCAATGATTTCAAGAGTTTTAGGCATTAAGCGGGCAGAAAACCACGTGGTACCATCGTCGGCTATAGATTCCCATACAATGGCTTCATCACTAGATTCCGAATCTACTAGTAAAGTTTGACCCTTAGTTGTAGGAATAGCGAGACCCTTTGCGCCTTGTGTTATGGCGTATTCTGAGGTAAGTAAAAGCTTTCCGTTTGCGCGGTAATTCAGCATGGTCTCTTTAGCCACCAACCTTTGGTACTGGCACTCCACGCAAATTACAGAAGTAATTCACAACTTCACGGTGATGGGGGACCTTATCTTTGAAGTAATTGGCCACAATAACCTTCTCTTCAGGGGTGGCTTCAAGTTGGTTTAAGATGTTCATTAGGTGCATCTTCATGTGCCCTTTTTGAATACCAGTAGTCACCAAGGCTCGCAGTGCAGCAAAGTTCTGCGCTAGGCCGCTAACGGCAACAATACCCATCAATTCCTCCGCATTTGGCTTGCCCAACATCTCGAGTGCTTTAACCACTAAAGGGTGCAATTTGGTCAAACCACCAACAACCCCAAGGGCCAATGGAATTTCGATCCAGTATGTAAACGTACCGTTTTCTACACTACAGTGAGTTAGACTGCGGTATTGACCGGATTTAGAAGCATATGTGTGACAGGCTGCTTCAACCGCTCTAAAATCATTACCTGTCGCAATGATAAGTGCATCTATACCGTTCATGATGCCCTTGTTATGCGTAGTTGCACGATACGGCTCCGCATTGGCGATATCAATGGCGCGTTTGAATTTGCGGGCAAAATCCTCGCCTGTTGTTCCTTCACTTGCCAGATCGCTAATTGGACAGCTTACAGCGGCACGAACGATACATTTCGGCGTGTAATTACTGAGAATGCGCATAACTACCTCTAGCTTGTCTTCGTTGAGGTCTTGGTGAGCCACTGTGAAGGCTTCCAAGCTTTTGGCCATTTCTTCGAGGTTGGAATTGATAAAATTGGCCCCCATTGAATCACAAGTTTCGAAACAAACTTCGATCTGGTAATAGTTGTCAAGATCAGCCGTTTTATTGACCAATGTGATAGCGGTAATCCCACCACCACGGGCTTCCATATTGGCAGTTAGCTCTTTTGTTGCAGCGCGAAGTTGTTCTTCTAAAGCATCAAAATCGTTAAAGAGTGGCGATGCATCACCTTCATACATAAAGTGTACGTGGCCAATTTTTTCCGTGCTCACAACTTCGGTCTTGAACCCACCGCGGGCCATCCAGTAGCTCGCGCTTTTCGCTGCGGCTGCAACTACTGAACTCTCCTCTATGGCCATGGGTAGGGTGTAGAGTTTACCGTTGATTTGGAAGTTAGGAGCTACACCGAACGGCATGTAGTAATTCGTCATGGTATTTTCGATGAAATCGTCGTGTTTCTTCTGCACGGTTTCATCGTTGTGCCAATAACTTTGGAAAAGTTCGAGGGTTGCTTCTGGATTTTCAAAGTTGTTCTGCGTCAGCCATTCAAGCTTTGCAGCCTTGCTGAGTTTAGAAAATCCTTTAATTGGCTCTTTCATGACGATCGGTTTTGCTTTGCAAAGTTAACGCCTTTCTACGACGATTGTTCTCTCTGGTCTAAGTAAGCCTGAATGCTATTAAACAGCAAGCCACTGCCTCCACCGTAATGATGAATGATGTGTATATTTTGTGATTCACAATAGTTTGTCCACTGTGCGACGAATTGCTCTTGCCCACCAACGCCGATAACTAAAACATCGGGTTTGCCTTCCAAAGCACTTTGTACCTGTTCAATTTGACCTATACCCGAGCACTCCCAGGGTGCTCCGCGTTTTAAAATGCGTACGAGTATCCGGAGAATCTGCTCATTGGTATTAAATGCCACAAATCTGATAGGGGTATGGAGCATTAGCTAAAATTCATGGGAACGTCAATCAATAATAATCGACTCCCTGCTTCTAAA
>CATAPZ010000168.1:0-3033 GCA_949486955.1 Cryomorphaceae bacterium
CCATAAGCACGCACGACAACACGCGGAGCAGGCGGCCAACGCCTTACCCCCCAACCTTACGGCCACCAACAAACCACCTGGCCCCAAACAATGGCCCACCCGAGCCTAAAAAGAGGAACGAGCAGATCCTATAGTTTTAAGAACCACTTTAAAGCCAGGTTGTAGGAACCTCTGTACCATTAAAAACCGTAGCCCAGAAGAGTACGCGCCAAAAGTAAAGATAAAACAAACTAACCTGGGTAAGTAAAAGTACGCTTCCTACCCTTAATTTTTAAGACTGAAGTGCTGTTGGCGCACCACTCTCATAAAGTTATATAAACGACAATACTATAAAAAATCTGAGAGAGTGAAAAACTTAAACCACTTTGTACCTAACACGAACTCCTAGGCCGTTACAGTATGAAACGACCCCAACCGACACACCCAATAAGGAGGTTGTTTAAAAGATTGGTAGTGTATTTATACTTTTATAAACCACAGGTTAACTACCCGATTTCAAATAACCCAAGGTAGGGCAAGCACAGGCTGCGACAAGAACATATGTGCGCCCCCATACCGTTAGAAGAGCTTAAACCCCGATCCTTTTGGTTAACGACTAACTCTTAGGTGCCCTACCACCAGGCCCTACCACCTAACCCTATCGCCGAGCTCTGCCACAAGAGCCCTTACCTGGCAGAATAAAAACACAGGCTATCGCTAAAACCCAGCTGAGCTAATCGAACTTTTTAGACATCCAAGTAAAGATTGGCCGCATAGCGAAGATTTTAAAAATTTGGCCACTTTTGAGTACTGTGAAGTCTGGGTAAACTCCACTAAACACCTTTGTTAAAAGAGATAAGTCCCAACCATACTCACCTAGGATCCCTACCAGACCCCATAAACCCTACTGCGTTAACCCCAGCAATACCTTTGTGTTGCTTATCCAAGGGTTAGCCAAACTAACTATAGTAGGGAATCACTTGTGTTTCAAACGAGGGCACAACCCCCATAAGGGATGTTTATTTACACAAAAACCCTTAAAACACTTACCCTCACCCAAGAAGAGTCGCAGTAATGTGACCCACCCCAAACAAGCACCAACTCTTAGCCAGCAGGCCAGCCCCACCAACCATGTAACCGCCAGACACAAACGATTTGGTATTGTATGTGAGCAGGAGACCAACCACCAAAACTAGCCTACCTAACGCGCGCGCCAATCTTTGTCCTCGTGATGACTTCTTCCCTACCCGTGCCCCTATTTTGACGAGCTAACATGTTTAAGCGTGCCCGCCTACCCGGGCGGCGAAGCTCCTGTTAAGAGGTAATCACAACCCCCAGAGCACCGGTAGGCACGAAACTAGTTCGTGAGCTAACTAGCTATCCCAATAACTACCACCCATCCTTAGCTAAATTAGCATAACACTACTTGAGTGAGTCTCGTTATATCCGTAATCAAACCAAACGTTATCGTATATAAGCCACACTTCCACAAGATTTTAACCACTAATGGCTATAAATTTTTGTTGATCAGTATAGAGTAAAAAAACGAAGAGTCAGCTTACGCTTTCCTATTGTCTAACAAATCCTAAAGACCTAATTAAAGGGCCGATTAAAATATTTGATCACAAACGTAGGCTAACCAACCGTACTAAACATGCCAAAATAACTACCAAGTTTAGGCTGATTTTTTGTGCGATAGGGTTAACACTCTGCCACCAAACCTAACGAGCGCCTAAAAGTCTCGTAACGCTTGCACACCTCTCAACCTGGGCTATAATGCTAGACGCGACCGCGCCTTCTAAAAATAAGACAGAACAAACAACGCGACCACCGCGGCCTGGTTTTTAGGCGCGACGGTTCTAACCCAAACACCCACACAAGGACTACGACTTGCCCAACCTAAGATATGGCCGACACAGACAGTACCAAACCCCCTAGTACAAGAGTGTGCGCGCACAACCGCAAAGCCACAAGCACCACACAACGTGGCATAACGGCGGTAAAATTAACAACGGTTGTGAAACGGCGATTAACTACAACGAATACCCAAGAGCTAGGGTAATAGGATCCAAAAACAGTGGCCACTCTCCACCTACGATGCCTAACTCAACTAAGCTCCGCCTAACCCCACCCCCACTACTTAAAGTTAGGCCAAGAGCGTACAAAAATAAGGACTGCCCCACTTGAATAAAACTGCCTAACCCTACGTTCCTGCGTACGAAGGCAATAAAATCAAGACGTAGCCCTAACCTTTATACACGGGAAGATTTAACGTGAGTGATAGACCCCGTATTTTAGCGTAACATAAAAAACAACAGGCTGGCCGAAGTTGCACACACAAAACTACGTACCGAGTGAACCCTGCCTTACGCGAAGAGCCGATATGTACCCCCTAAGACAAAAACGTGTTGTGCACAAAAAGGGCGCCCAAGTGTAACGCCGCTAGCCTACGGGCTCAAATGCTGCCTGGCTACCCCATTTCTTAAAGTTACGCAAGGTGCTAACATGTATTGCGAAACTAAAGGCTCAGTACGCCCGCAACAAAAAACACGCCTGCAACAACTAGCTTTAAGCAAACACCTACGCATGGCACAGGTAATGATGTTTTATGTAACACCCCAAAACTCAAAAGTAGCGAGGGCGCGTCGCTGGGTAAGGCCAAACCTAGCCCCCTAACGCGCGCCCTTCCGGTACTAGCGTAACCGTAACCAAAACCAAGGCCAAACATACAAACACCCATAAGAACCGGTACCAAACCCCCCTTTTGGGCCGCAGCTGATGTGCGAGATGTCCGCGCTTGCTTATCGCCGCGTAAGCTTGAACCCAAATCCCACGGCCTTAGGCAGCAAAAATACCCTCAAGCCTAACCCATGCTATGCAACCCCGCACCAATACTACTGACCTTACGCAAGGGTAAACCAACTAACTCGGCCCCCACCAACAGGACAACAACGGTAACTACCACCCTAAAACTCAGGCGCCATACGCTTTAAAAGTGACGTTTGCAAAAAGAACCGCACTTACTCACCTGCTGTGAGACCCACCCTTAACCCC
>CATAPZ010000169.1:0-3621 GCA_949486955.1 Cryomorphaceae bacterium
CCCTACCTCTGGGGCGGTAGAACCACTTTTGGCATTGATTGTAGTGGGTTTACTCAGATGGTGTACCGGATGAACGGCATATATCTACCGCGGGATGCTTCCCAACAGGCCAAAAAAGGAACCACCTTGAGTTTTTTGGAGGAATGCCAACCGGGTGATTTAGCTTTCTTTGACAATGCCGAAGGTGCCATTGTTCATGTAGGGATCGTGATGGAAGATTACAAGATTATTCACGCCTCTGGTCGAGTGAGAATAGATACGCTCGACCACAGCGGCATTTACAATGAAGAGCTCGGTAAGCACACTCATAAACTCAGAGTGTTGAAGTCTTTGATTGATTAACGGGCGAGTTCTTTTACAATATCCCCTACCGTTTCCCAAAAGCGATCTAAACCAAGGAGTTTCTCCTCGTACCAGTTCATCATCTCGGGCCAATGGTTTTGATCAAAAAACGAGACATTTTCAAGATAAACGGAAATTCTTGAGATGGCTTCACCACTGCCATAGGTTGTGTTTTTCTCAAACGTTGCCTCCTCGCCCCACTCCGCAGCAAGCAACCTAGCGAGTTCTACAAATTGGTCGAAAATAAGGCGACGTATTTCTTCATCCTTATGCTGAATGTCGATAGCGAGCCCAACGTTGGGAAGCGTGAGCATGCGAAAATATACCCCTTTTACCCCGGTGCGATAGGCCTCCCATCGTTTTCCACCACCACCCACACTTTTGTGTGAACTCATGTGGCGTGTAAAGCGTTGAAAGAACAAAGTATTGAGTTGTTTTTTTTCGGCTCTGCTAAACATTTTTAATCTTTAGGTCCATGGACGTGCAATATCGGAAACTTGATGGAACCCCTGTGGACGATTTAGTATCGTACACTAAAGGTTACTTACGCAAGCACAAGGAGGTGATCTTAAGTGTAGGCACGGACTCGCAGAATATAGGTGGCTCAAGCGTTTACGCCACTGTGGTTGCGTTTAGACATCCTGGGAAAGGCGTGCATTACATCCTCACCAAGAAGCGCGAACCCATCATTAGCGACATGATCACCAGGCTATTTAAAGAAGCCGAGGACAGCATCAAGGTCGCGGAATACTTGAAAGAAAACGGCGTGTACCAGCCCATTACTATCGATGTAGACTACAACGAAAATGAGGAACACCGTTCACACAAATTAATCCCAATGGTCAAGGGCTGGATACTAGGATTAGGGTACCAAATGAATACCAAACAAAACATCCAGGTGGCATCCGTCGCAGCGGATCATCTACTTTAAACTGTGTGTTGGGTCACACCCATCTCAAATGCCACCCTGTACCTTTGGATAAAATTTACAATACATGGGACTATTAAGCATGCTTTTCGGCAGCGGTAAAAAATCCGCACAAATCCAAGAATTATTGGCTTCAGGAGCACTGATCGTTGATGTTAGAACTCCTGCAGAATTCAAAGTTGGCCACGCGAAAGGCGCTGTAAACATTCCGGTCCAGAGAATTGGTAGCCAGCTGGCCAAGCTTAAAAAACAAGAGTCTACCATAGTGCTATGTTGCCGTAGCGGAGCCCGTGCAGCTGGTGTTCAAGCCCAACTGCAGAAGGAAGGCGTTTCGTGTATCAATGCTGGTCCGTGGCAGAAAGTTGCTCAATGGCAATAATACCGCACGCAATTACCAATTAAAATGAGTCTAAATAAGACGGTGGGTTGTACTTTTGTCTCAAATAAGACTTTGCAATGAGAGTACAGCGTGCTTTCCTAACCGCCACCTTACTTTTTTCTCTAACCATTTCTTCTTACGCACAAGGCGTCGGAACAGTTCAAGGAGAGGCGCTTGATGCGCTGAACCTCAGTCCTTTAACCGATTGGGAGGTTGACGTCATCCAAGGGCAATTCAAGCGAATTACCACCGTCGACGAAAACGGCTACTTCGAATTTACTGAGCTGCCTACAGGCTTGTACAATGTGCGAGCACTTAGCCCGCAAGGACAAATTCAGACCCTTCACGAAGTTTTGGTTCGTTCCACCAAACCTACCTATGTTGAATTGCTTGTAGAGCGTGTGACATCGTTGGACGAAGTTGCAGTGCGCGCCGATGCTTTTCACAGAACTCCTGAGACCCCGCTGAGTATAAAGAACATCAACCGTTCTGAGATGATGCGCATGCCAGGAGCAGTGCTTGACCTCAGCCGCGTCATTCAAAGTTTCCCGGGAGTTCTTCCAAAACCCTCGTTTGGCTATGCTATTGCAATGCGCGGTGGCGCTCCTAACGAGAACAGGTACTTGTTGGACGGTATTTCACTACCGACAGTAAATCACTTTAGCATTCAAGGTGCCTCTGGTGGTGCAGTAAGCTTAATCAACCTAGATCATATTCAAGGTATGGACCTCATTACGGGTGGGTTTCCAGCAGAGGTTGATGATGCGCTATCTGGAGTTCTAAAGCTCGAAGGACGCAATGCTCGAACGGACCGTTGGGGCATCCGCGCAACACAAGGGGGAACCGATTATGGGATCACTTTTGAAGGTCCTATTGGAGAGAATACCGCAGTGACCCTAAGCGGTCGAAACAGCTTCTCTCAACATTATTTCCGTCTGTTCAATATTCCAGTTTTGCCGGCCTATCAGGATGCGCAGCTTCGCATCCGTCATCGTATCAGTGAAAACAAGGACCTCACAATTATTGGCGTCGGTGGATGGGACCAGTACCGCCTTTATACCGAAGGAAGAGGCAGTGACGCCCTACTCTACAACGTTGGATACATCCCTGAGGGGGAACAGCAAACAGAAGTAATTGGTGCGCGTTACCGAGTATTTAAAGACAACGGACGGTGGGAATATGTGCTCAGTAGAGACCGTGTAGGCAATCAAGCAGAAAAGTTTGTGGGGAATACGGGGACTGAATCGGACCGTCAACTGGACTACAAGAGCGGTGAAACCAATACGCGTTTCAATCTTTCACACCACGTTGTTAGTGATAGCTGGCAGTGGAAATACGGATTGAATTTTGTGCACAGAGACAACAATCTTGACATGTGGAACGTCCGCTACAACAATGCTTTGGGTGTAGCACGCATTGATACCGCGGATTACGAGCAGCAGGTAAGTTTCCAGAGCCTTGGTGCATTTACACATCTGACTAAAAACTACCTGGACAATAGATTGAGTACTAGTGCAGGGCTGCGTTTGGACATGCACAACCTGAACTTGACCACCATTAATCCTTTGGCGCAACTCTCCCCTCGTATGAGCGCGCAATACCATATTAATTCGGATTGGGCCGTTCAAGGGAATCTGGGACGCTATTCGCAACTGCCGCCAGCCATCACTGTTTTGGCAAATGCCGCCAACAACTGGTCGAGGTACAGCTATGCCGGTATTGTAAACCAGGCAGCAACCGGTATCGAATTTCAGAACGGTGAGACGTACCGCTTCTCGCTGGAAGGTTATTACAAATACTACAGCAACATGCCGTATTTGTGGGACGATCAGATGTCTTTCTCTCAGGCAATTGGTGCCTATGTTGCTGTAGGAGATCAGGTGAGTTCTTCGGTGGCCGAAGGTCGCGCTTACGGACTTGAGTTGTTTTTACAGCAAAAGCTTAAAGGAACCTACTGGTGGACCATGAGCTA